>DAOTAI010000175.1:0-9862 GCA_035593865.1 Acidobacteriota bacterium | reverse complement strand
GACTCAGAGACAAATATTGCAAATCCTCCGCTCGGGCAGCCAGCGCGACCGTCTCGAAACTCACCGGGACCTGGCGTTCACCGTGGATCATGTGAACGTGACTGTCGCCTGCGTACCATCCCCGCTCCCGGAGATTCACGGTTCTCTGGAGCTCAATGTCAACACGTGATTCTCGTCCGGGCTCCAGGGTAATCTCACGGTCCACCGCTGCAGTTTCAAATCCGCGCAAAACCCGAATCGACATTCGACCTGCGGGGAGATCGCGACGAAATGAGCCGTCGCACCGAAGCCCTTTAGCCAGCGACGGATTACTCGCCAGGTCTTGCCCGGCGGCATCGGTGATCTTGATCGTACAGGGGGTAAGCCGCCCGGTGTCCGCATCACGGACCGTTACCACAAGAAGCCCGGTCTGCACCCTCTCCCGGTCAACCAACATGGACGCGGATGACAGGAAACCCGCGACCAATAGAATCAGACTTAGCCTCTTCAATTTCATTTGCCCTCCCGAGCGACGACTATCAGCGCATAGTGACTGACTGTATGAACGACCGGTCATCTTCCTGTGACCTGGCGGATCACACGCAAGAGATTCGCACCCAGAATCTTCTGAACATCCTTGGGCTCGTACCCTCTTTCCAACAACCGCTGGCTGATGAGAGGCATCCCGGTCACATCCTTCATGCCCTTAGGCAGAGTTGGAATGCCATCAAAGTCGGAACCCAGTCCGACGTGGTCAATCCCCGCCACCCGAACCGCGTGCTCAATATGGTCTATCAGAACATCCAACGGAACTTCTCTCTCTTTGGCGCTCCCCTCAGGGCCAGTATCAGCAAGGAAACGCGGGTAAAAATTGATGCAGACAACTCCCCCGTTTGCGGCTACCGCTTTGAGCATGTCATCGCTCATGTTCCGTGGAATGTCACGAAGCGCCCGGCAGGACGAATGCGAGGCAATGACCGGCTGAGTCGTACTGCTGATGACATCCCAGAAGGTTTCATCACTCACGTGAGAGACATCCACGATCATTCCCAGGCGGTTCATTTCCTTGATAACACGTCTGCCCAGTTCATTCAGTCCGCCCCATCTTTTCTCGCCGTCGCTTGAATCCGCAAATTCGTTTGAATTCGACCAGGTGAGAGTCATGTAACGAACGCCCAGGCCGTAAAACTCCCTGAGGATGGTCGTCTTTCCTTGAATGATATGTCCTCCCTCGAGGCCGAGCAGAACAGCGATCTTACCTTCGGCCTGGAGGCGTTCGATGTCCGATGCGTTCAGGGCCAACCCGGCTTTTTCCGGACACGAGGCAAGCGCGTCCTTGATAAGCCCAATCATCTTTCTGGCGCGATGCAATCCTTCGGCACCGCGGTGCCGTGGATGAACGAAAATGGCAAAGAACTCGGCGTCAACCCCGCCTTTTGCCAACCGGGGCAGGTCCAGATGCCCCGACCGGCCCTCCCGGCAGATGTTCGCTCCTCGAAGCATTCGCAGCACGGTGTCAGCGTGCGCATCAATGACCAGGGCCTGGCGGTGAAGATTGACTGGATTCCGGTTGACGGAATTCTGACCAAAACCGGTACTCAAGAAGGCGAACGAGAGTAAGAGGCAGATCCTGGAGTACACAGATGCAGTCAATATAGCACGGGGGATCAGGTTACCGGATGAGAGAATCCCGTTTGTAGTCACTCCTTTCCCTGAGCGTGTCAGCAATCGGACAACTGCAGCTACCTGTTTGACTTGACTGTGCGCCTGAAAACGCCCAACCACAAACCGGATGTCAGCGTATGCCGGGTCAGTGGTGTGTAATCGGGCGGATCTTGATATTCCGGAAAGACACCCGATTCCCGTGATCCTGCAAGAGGATATGTCCTCGGGGGTGTTCACCAAAGTCTTTTATATCCCGGAACTTGCTCTGTGCCTTTTGGGCGCGGAAAGCTTCGGAGCCTCGCTCATATTCAACGATTTTCTTGCCATTGAGCCAGTGCTCGACATGCTTGCCGTCGACCAGAATCCGCGCGTGATTCCATTCCCCGGTCGGCTTGACGACCTTGTCTGGTGAAGCGGGTATCAGATCATACAGAGAGCCGAGGGTTCGGTTTCCGGCTATACCCCTGGTCGCATCGGGATGCCGGCTATCGTCCAGTATCTGATACTCGAGTCCAAGGGCCGAGCCTGGGCGATTCGGGTCGACATTAAACACCATGTACTTGATGCCGCTATTGGCGCCCGGAGTGAGCTTGAATTCGACGGAAAGCTCGAAATTATCGTACTGCTCGATGGTTACGATGTCGCCGCCATGGCGTGATTCCCCACCGCCGGACTCCAGGACGATCAGTTCGCCGTTTTCAACGGTCCAGCCAAATTCGGGAAACTTGTCCAGCTTTGCGCCTCGCCAGCCCGTTGTGGTTTTGCCGTCGAACAGGAGTTTCCAGCCTGCCTTGATTTCCTTGTCTGTTAATGTATTCGGCGGCTGCCCCTCGGACAAAGCCCAACCAGCAGTCAATCCAATCAACACCAACCCACTCAGAATCCTCCTGACGTACATAATCACCTCATCTGGTTGTTTTCATGACAGCTTTTGCTATCAGCAAAACCCTTCTGGACCCAGTTTACCGAAACACTCACCAGTTATGGATAAAAAGTCGGATGGGTGGCATAATCACCCCCCGGAAAAGACAGGCAAAAGAGTGACCGGAATCGCCAAACTGCGAGTTTCGGGGCAGTACCATTACCCTCCCGGAGTATTACAAATGAATAGGATTTTTGGAGATATCAGAAGTTGGGCCAATCAGGATATAGCCATTGACATGGGAACCGCGAACACGGTCATGTACGTGAAAGGCCGCGGAATCGTTGTCAATGAGCCATCTTTAGTAGTGATCAATGACCGTAAGAGCCAGAATCCGATACACGCCACCGGAGAAGCAGCCAAGCAGATGATCGGCCGGACACCGCGCAGCCTGAACGTGATCCGGCCTCTGCAAAGAGGGGTCATAGCCCATTACACCGCCACGCAGGACATGCTTAAGTGCATGATGGCAAAAGCAGTCCGCCGACGAGGACCCTTTGGATCCCGCGTAATGATTGCGGTTCCTGCCGTAGCCACATCCGTCGAGGCTCGCGCCTTCAGAGACGTGGTCGGAAGCCTGCCTGGCGTCCGCTCTGTTACCACAGTACCGGATCCCCTGGCCGGCGCTTACGGTGTCGGGCTCCCCGTTGACGAGCCAACAGGCTGCATGCTCACTGACATCGGAGCGGGAGTGACCGAGGCAACGGTGGTCAGTCGAGGAGGCATCGTCTTGACACAGGCAATTCCTCTGGGGGGCAATGCCATCGACGAGAAAATACTCCACGACATCCGGAACAAATTTGACGTCGTAATTGGCGAACAAACGGCAGAAGACATTAAGATCCGTATCGGCTCGGCAACTCCTTTGCGAGATGAGCTGATCATGACTGCAACCGGCCGCAGTCTTCACACCGGCTTGCCGAAGACCATTGAGATCCGAAGCAATGAGATATGTGGAGCGATCACCTCGGTTAATATGACAATCGTGGATCTGATCCGCAGGGTGCTCGAGCAGACGCCTCCGGAACTGGCCGCTGACATCCTGGAACGGGGTCTCGTTCTGACCGGCGGCGGCGCCCTGTTGCGAAACATGGATCAGTTTTTGTCGGAACAGATCGGTATCCCGGTGACACTCTCCGAACACCCGATGACCTCTGTCGCCAGTGGCGTGTGGGAGATCATCAAACGAAGCAACGGAGAGAGCGACAGTGCAGCCAAGACCTGGTCCAGCCGGGCAGCCGGCGTCTTATGAGCGGGATACGGGGATGCAAAGGCGCGATGTTCCGCCTTTAGCAGGGGCTTTCTTCCTGACTTTCCGTACTCGTCTGGCCGGCATCGGCGTGCCCACAGATGGCAACAAGCGATACGCCTCCCAGCCAGGGTACCAAAAGGGGATCCAGCCGCCGGAATAGCGGAACCAGGCGATCAAACCGTTTGATATCGCGGTTCCTGAGCGCGGTTCTATGCAAGATTTTCCCGTGAAAAAACCATCCGGCTGCACCGAAAAAGTTGTGGTCCAGGAGACGTTCAACGCGGAAACCGGTTTGCTCGAGAAGTTGTCGTAATTCGGCTTTCCGGTATCGTCTGAAGTGTCCCAGTTCCCGGTCGATGGCACAAAATAGACCCGGATGTGCGGGGACCAGCAAGAGCAGCTTTCCGTCAGGTCGAAGCAGTCGCTTCATGGATCTGAGCGCCTCCTCGTGGTTCTCCACATGCTCGAGCACGTTGGTGCAAATCACCGTATCAAAAGTCTGACCGGCGAGCCTGTCCGGGATAGGATGATTCGCATCCCAGACGACAGTCTCCAGGAAGGAACCTAGTCCAAAGCGATCACGAACCACTTCCAGGGAGTCCGCGGCCTGATCGGTCGCCACGATTCGCTCGACCTGCGGTTGGTTGATCAGTTCCGCAATAATATTGCCTATCCCCGATCCGACTTCGATGACTTCTCGACCTACGTGATCCTTGAGCCTCTCGAAAATCCATCGGTTGTAATTGAGAGCCTTCTCAAAGACCTCCAGGGTCAAGACCCCAGTGTCCGGAGGTTCGGGCGGGTTCACCAGAACCCTGAGCAGCGCCTCACGATCCTTCACAAAGGGTTTTCTGCTCAGCGAAAAGACGATGATGTGGCGCACGGCCGCAACCCCATCCTTCCAGGTGATCTTTTTTCCCTGTGAATAGGAGCGACCATAGTAGTTGATCGGCACCTCATAAATGGTGCAAGGCAATTTGGCCAGTTTTGCCGTGACCTCAGGCTCGAATCCGAAACGCGGGGAGACCAGGTGAATGTTCTGGATAATCTCGCGCTTGAATGCCTTATAGCAGGTCTCCATGTCGGTGAGATTAAGGTCGGTAAAAAGGTTGGAAAGGAGTGTGAGGATTCGGTTGCCGATGGTGTGACGGAAATAGAGAACCCGTCGCTCGCCATGCAAGAAGCGTGACCCGTAGACCACATCGGCCAAGCCGGCATCTATCGGGCGCAGAAGAACCTCATAATCACCCGGGGAGTACTCGAGGTCGGCATCCTGCACAATGACCACGTCCTTTGTGGCCAGTTGAAACGCGACGCTTAGAGCAGCCCCTTTCCCGCGATTCTCGGGTTGAAAAACCAGCCGGATTTCAGGGTCGCACCTGTACTCCTCGAGAATCCTGCGAGTCCCGTCGGTCGACATGTCGTCGACTATGATGATTTCTTTCTCCCGGTTGACCGCCTTGACCCGCCGGATGATCTCCCGGATGGTTCGGCGTTCATTGTGAACCGGCATCGCCACACTGATCGACGAAAGACGGCGACCTCCAGCCAAGTTACCCTCCAGTCCCCGAGCCGAAATAACCGTGAAATTGTAGAAAGTCCGGGCAGCCAGGTCAATCACGCGTGCTCATCCGCGATATTAATGTTATCCGTGTAGCGGCGCGAATACGAAAGCTGCGGATGGCAAGGAGCACTGATAACGCAGATCAAAGCTGCTAAAATAACGGGGCCGGATCGTAAGCTGCAGGGAGGGACATTCGCATGGCGGGTAGACAGGGGCGATCCATCGTCCGTTCGCTCTTAGTGATCGCTTTTTGTCTGGTTGCCGTCGCGTTTGTGGCTGTCGCCCTTGAGGTCTCGATGACGCCTCCCCCGTTAGCACCGCGGCGCAATCCCGCCAGCAGTTTCGCGGGTGAGTGGAGAGGAACCGCGCGGGTTCGAATGGCCGATTACACTGAAGAAACTTACCCACTCCATCTCATAATTGCCCCAGACGGCCGGGTTACGGGAACAATCGGCGAAGCTACGGTCGAGGCACGTTTCGAGTGGAACCGATCCTGGATCGGCAAGGCCCTTAATCTGCGCACCGATTACATCGTCACGGGCCAGGTTTCCGGCTTCTCAGGCGAACCGTCCGCCGATTTGAACGAGAAGCTTTCGATGCCGCTCAAAAGCGAGGGGACTTATCTTCGCGGGGCGCTCTTCATCGGAAAGAGGGCGCCGTCCCAAGTTTCACTTTTTCGAGTTCAGCGCCAAGGCTACTGGCTCCAACCGATTTCCGGAGTTGCTGCAGGGAGGGGATAGAGCGCATGAGGACCGCGCGATCGCTGAGTCTGTCCGAAGAATACCCGATTGCCCAAGCCGGCAGGATAGCATCACTATTCGCTCTTCCGAGGCCGCTGGAATCGTACGATTTCCCCGACAAGGGCAATATAAACCGTCAGACGTACCTGATCAGCGCGGGTTCTTTTCCTCGGCAAAGTGAATTCCTGCTTCAGCGGATCAATCAGCAGGTCTTCACCCGCCCCTGGTCCGTTATGAAGGCCATGCTGGCATCCATCGAATCCCAGCAGAAATCGCTGGCCAGAGGCGAACTTCGCGAGGGAGAGGAATGGGAAACAATCACCCTGGTTCCTACCAAGGAAGGGCAGCCCTACCTCGAACTGAACGACCGGCGTGGCTACAGTTGCTGGCGGCTGATGGTCAGGATTCCCGAGACTCGGACATTCAAGAGCCTCAGCGAGATCCCCGACAAAAACGAGCAGGTACGGATCGCCGAAGAAGCGGGCAGCGGCCTCGCACTCTACCTCAGCTTCACTTCCTGCATGGATATCTCGAGCCTGGAGAGTCCCCTGCCCGGATATCGCGACACCCGGTTGTACTACAACCAATTGTTGTCTGTTCTCGAAGGTAACAGGAGCGTTGAAGAGGCGTCCAAGTATCTCCCTTCAGATCCGGTGATCAGGCAAAGCACCGAGCATCACTTCCTGGTTCATCTGCCGGAAAACGAATACCGCCGGCGGTTGAACGACCCCGATCTGGCCCCTTTCATTCGGCTGGCGTGCGAACAGGAAGCGTTCGCGATGACACTCCTTGAGGACATGCGTTTGGGCCGTATCCGTACTGTTGCCATCCACGGGGATACCAAGCTGGACAATTTTCTCTTCAGCACCCGCACCGGACGTGCCAAGGCGCTGGTTGATCTTGACACCATCATGCCCCACACCTGGCTGGTCGACTGGGGAGACATGGTTCGCTCGCTGGCTAATGTAGCTGGAGAGAAAGAACCAAATCTCGATCGGGTTCGGGTAGATCTGGATATTTATCAGGCCGTTGCCCGGGGTTTCTTGCGATCCGCCCGTAATGTTCGCCCGGAAGAAATTGAACGAATGGTGGCCGCCGTACAAATCATCGCGTTGGAGCTGGGCACTCGCTTCCTCGCCGATTATCTTCGCGGTGATACATATTTCAAACTGGGACCTGCTGATCCTCCCGACCTTAACAAGACCCGTGCGATGGTTCAGCTGACTTTGTTCCAGCGACTGGTCGAAGCCGCCGACAAGACACATCGATGTATCGTCGAGATCCAGCGTTGAAGAAGTGACGGGACGGTCCAATAGAGAAGGAGATTACTTGATGCGCCAGCTGAAAATCGGGACCTCATGGGTGCGAGGTGTCGTGGGCGAGGCTTTAACTCCGGAGCTTGTTGTCAATTTCGCTTGCGCGTTCGGGACCTGGTGCGATGGCGGCCCCGTTGTGATCGGGCGCGACACGCGCCGATCGTCGGCCGCCCTGAGAGCTGCCACGTTGGCCGGGCTGATCTCGGCCGGGTGCGAGGTGATCGATCTCGGCGTTGCCCCGACTCCGCTGGTCTCTTTTGCAGTCCGAGAAATGGGAATCGCGGGCGGTATCAGCATCACCGGCAGCCACAACGACACAAAGTGGAACGCCTTAAAGTTCCTGGGGCCGGATGGCGCCTTGCTGAATGCCGTAAAGAGCGAGGAACTGCTCGATATCTACCACGCCTCTCAGTTCCTGCTCGCTCCCTGGGACAAGCTGCATCCGGTTGATACCAACACGGAAAAGCTGATCGACCGCTATCTGGAACATCTGCTCTCGGTTCTCGATGTCGATGCCATCCGCCGTAGGCCAACTCGGATCGTTGTGGACTTTTGCAACGGGACCTGCGCCCCAATCGCGTCTCGCTTCCTGAAGGAGCTTAATTGCACCCTTTTACCGCTTAACGAGGAGCCGAGTGGAGAATTCGCCCACCCTCCGGCGCCAAGCGCCGTCAATATGCGACAGCTGGCTAGCCTGATGCGATGCCTCCAAGCGGATTTCGGCGCCGCTCTGAACATCGATGGTGACCGCATAGGCTTCGTCACCGGCGAGGGCGTCGCCCTCTCGGAGGAACACACCCTGCCTTTGACGGCGCGTATCCGGCTGCGACGCCGCCCAGGACCGGTGGTAACCAATTTCTCGACCTCCCGAATGGTTGAGGAGGTCGCCGCGCAATACGGTCAGACCGTCATCAGAACAGCGGTGGGGGAGAGCCATGTGATCGACCAGGGACTCGCGGAAGGCGGTGCTGGCAGGCGAGGGGAGTGGCGGAGTCGCGGTGCTGCCGAACTCGATGACTTTCGATGCCCTGCTTACCCTCGGGTTCATTTTGGAGGAACTCGCTTTCTCCGGCGAATCCCTCGCCTCCTCGGCAAGCACTCTGCCGCAGTATTTCATGCGAAAACGCCATCTTCCGTGTCCGCCAAACCTGGTGTACCGCGTTCTCGATCGCTTTCGCGCCCTTTATTCCGACTCGAACCCTGACTGCACGGACGGACTTCGTCTGTCATGGAACGATGCCTGGCTGCACATCCGGGCGTCAAACACAGAGCCTATTTTGCGTATCATCGCCGAGGCGCAAACCCTGCAAAGAGTGGACGAGTTGATGGAGCAGGCCATCACCTACGCCCGGCGTGCCGTCTTTGGACACGTGGAGGTGTGAAATGCCGAGACAGAATTCTTTGAAAATCGGTGTCTCGGGTGTCCGAGGAATCGTAGGGGATTCCTTGACTCCGCAACTCGTCGCTTCGTTCGCCGCTGCCTTTGGCAATTATTGCGGCGCCGGCCCGATTCTGATTGGGACGGATACTCGACCCTCGGCTGAGATGATAAAGCAGGCGGTGATTGCCGGGCTGCTGAGCGTGGGGTGCACGCCCGTCGATGTCGGTGTCGTTCCCATCCCTGCCCTGATGCTGCATGTACGCGAAGCCGGCGCCTTTGGAGGCATCGGAGTTACAGCCAGTCACAATCCCATTGAATGGAATGCGCTCAAATTTATTGCGGCCGACGGTATTCCGCTCAGGCCCAACCAAGCGGCAGAACTAACCGACCTTTATCATCAGGGGGTCTATTCGAGAGTCAGCGCCCAGGAAATGAGCGAACCGCGTTCGGACCAATCTACTCTAAGCCGACATCGTGACGCTGTCATCTCGATTGTTAATGAGCGCGCCATACGGGAACGGCATTTTCGGGTTGCGGTCGACTGCTGTAACGGTTCGGCTTCAATTGCCACTCCGGCTTTCCTTCGCGCCCTTGGATGCGACGTGGTGGAGATCAACACCGACATCTCAAAGCCTTTTCCGCGCAACCCGGAACCTTTGCCCGAAAACATCGGGGCTCTGTGCGAGATCACCAGGCAATCAGGGGCCGCCATCGGGTTTGCCCAGGATGCCGATGCTGATCGGCTCGCGATCGTGAATGAACAGGGTGTGCCCCTGGGCGAAGACGCCACCGTAGCCCTTGCCATCTACCATTGGCTGCGCATCCAGCCCGGCCCGGTGGTTGTGAATTCGTCAACGAGCCGTATGGTCGATGATATCGCTCGACAGCATGACTGCCCGGTCTACCGTACCGCGGTCGGAGAGGTCCACGTGGTTGAAAGAATGCTTCAAACCCAGGCGGTCATCGGGGGCGAGGGTAATGGGGGCGTGATCCTTCCGACGGTCAATCCGTGCCGCGACAGCTTCGTCGCCATGGCGCTGGTG
>DAOTAI010000174.1:0-9866 GCA_035593865.1 Acidobacteriota bacterium | reverse complement strand
CAGCCAGACGCTCCCACTGGTCATCGTTGACCCAGCGGAAGTAGGAGGTCGTGCTGTCGTTGATCACATAGTCAACCCGCAACAAGTCCTGATCTTTGTTGAACTTGTTAGGACTGTTGAAGAAGTAGCGCTTGAAACCCTTGCGTGGAGCGTCGGGCAGACTCGCCACATCGGGCATGAAGGGCGGGCCGAACAGCTTCAGGATATTTGCCGAGGCCGGCACCCAGAGGTTCTGGGGGACGGTGTTGTTCGGGAACGGTACTCCGTCAATGATCCGACCTTGACTATCACGAACCACAGTTCCCGGCTGGAAAATCGTTCCGTTCTTGAACTGGGGTGCGTATTCCATGTTAGTGTCAAGCAGCATATCCCGGAAATCGCCACTGAGGATCGCGGGACCGGGAAGGTCGGCAAACGATCCACCACCCGGTGTCATCAACTGGCGAGTCATTTCCCGGTTGTAGAAGAAGAACAACCGCTTGTTGTCGCTGGTGGAGAGCTTCGGGAACGGTACCCATCCGCTGATGCTGCCTCCGAACTGATGCCGGTTCAGGAATTGTTTCTCCCTATCGTTAGGATCGGGGGTACGCAGCTGAATGGGGTTAACCGCGTCGAACCAGTCGTTGCGGGCATATTCGTAAAGACTGCCGTGGAAATCGCTGCCACCTGACTTCGTCTGAACCGCGACCACCATACCCGAGTTTCGTCCGTATTCGGCATTAAAGCTGCTCATCTGGACTCGGAACTCGGCCACTGCATCGATGGACGGCTGGGTGTACTGTGACTGGTTATCACCGACATCCAGGTTGGGCGTGCCATCGAGGTAGAAGTTGTTCTGCGAACCACGACCACCCCCGACGTGCATCGCGCTGACATCGTTGAACGTCAGCTCAAGGTTGGACCGATTACCCATGGTCACGCCGGGAACAGTTCTCATGAGGGCGGTCCAGTTGCGGGCGTTCATGGGAAGGTCACTAACCTGCTTCTCTTCAACGAAGAACGACTTCTCCATGGTATTGGTCTGAACCATGGGGATTTCGCCCGTGACTGAAACGACGGTAGCTACTTCACCCACCTTCATTTCCAGCCGGCCAACATCCAACTTGACGTTGACATCGAGCTTCACATCCGTCAGGTTCAAGGTCTGAAAACCAGCCAACTCGACCTTGATGGTGTAAACGCCGGGCTGGACGTTCAGAGCCTGAAAGCGCCCTCCGTCATCGGTAACCAACTCACGAACCAGGCTGCTTTTCACCTGGTCAATGACTTGTACCGTGGCTCCAGGCAGGACACCACCTGACTGATCGACAACCGTACCGCTAATAAGCTGCGCCTGGCCGAAGACCATCGGCATAAGAGGCAGCATCAGCAGTACAGCTACAACGAAAGCACTGCGTCTTAGCATGTACTCCTCCTCCCTTTACATTGGAGCGTATTTGAACTGCAAACAAGGTGAAAGGAACAGACACTATTCCCCTTGGGCGCCTGGGACACCATCGGCATCCATATACTCCCTCTGGCTTAAGAGAGCAAGTAAGGAGGGGTAAACGGCTTCCCGGGGCGCTTCTTGACGCCCGCTGAGGGCCCACCCCGTAGTCAAACTGTACCAATAGTTTATCCATTTACCCTTGACACCACGCCAGACGGGTGGTAAAAACAAACTCGCCCCCAGGCTCGGATTGGAAGCGTTGTGTCGTCTTCGAACCGAGAAATCCCGAGAATCGACGAGATGCGGGCCGAACTGGCCGCTGTGGTGTCGTCCAAATATCTATCTCGAGCCCCGACCCTCATCAAGTTTCTGACCTATGTCTGTGAGAAATACTTCCAGGGCGAAGCTGATCAAATAAAGGAATACACGATTGCGGTGGAAGCTTTCGGGCGGCCGGACACCTTTGAACCCAAGCGTGATCCTATTGTCCGCGTCGACGCCAATCGCCTGAGAGTTCGCCTCCGGAAGTACTACCGAAACGAGGGCCGCGATCACAAAGTGAAGATCTGGCTTCCCACCGGGCAATACGTACCGGTCTTCGAGTTCTGTGACCAGGAGCCAACTGGGGAGCAAGCTGCGGAGCAGATCGTCGAAACAGCTTCCGGACCAAGCTGCCCGTTGTTGCCCTCTCTTCCCTCTGACTCGTCGACGCCCGCGGATCGTCCGCCGGCTATCCACCCGGCGGTTAAGCTTGATCGTTCGGGCGAGCGCATCCCGGCACCGGTTTACTCATTGGCCGGGATCATGTCGATTATCCTTGCTTTGGCCCTGCTGGGTATTCGATGGTCGGCGCCGACCACGTCGCAGGCTGATCCGGCTCCTCTCGCCGGCTTCTCGGAATCGATAGGGGGTAACGAAGTCCGGATTTTGTGCGGAAACATGATCGACCGTTACACAGACCAGGTCGGCAGAACGTGGACAGGAGACCGCTATTTTTTCGGTGGGCGACCCTTCTCTATCCCCGGGCCGATTGCGCGGGCTGAGGATCCTGTGATCTGGCAGAACGGGAGAGAGGGTGAATTTGAGTATCATATTCCTCTGGCACCGGGTATTTACGAATTACACCTGTACTTCGCGGAGCCGCTCGAAAGGGAAGGCGGAGGGGAGACGGCCAGGCTCTTTGATCTGTTTGTGAACGGCGAGCCAGCCCTCGAAGTCTTCGATGTTATCGCCGATGCCGGCGGCGCAAGAACTGCGGATGTGAAGATCTTGACAGACATACGACCGGCGGCAGACGGACTTGTCCATCTCAGCTTAAAAGCGCGCACCAGCACCGCGATTCTTAACGCCATCGAGATCGTGCCGGGCATTCCCGGGCGGATGCGCCCCATTCAAATCACCACGGATACACGCCCGAGATACTCTAAGGACCGGAGCGTGTGGTTCCCCGATCGTTATGTCAGCGGGGGCCGACGCGTCAGTCGCACGGAGCACGTCATCGGAAGCGATTCCCCTGAGATATACGCCAGCGAGCGTTTCGGCAATTTCTCCTACTTCATTCCGGTCGCGCCGGGTCGCTATACGGTACGCCTTCACTTCCGGGAGGCGTATTTCGGCTTGCATAACCCGGGCATGGGAGGCGCGGGCAGCCGAATCTTCGACGTTTACTGTAACGGCGTGGCTCTCCTGAAAGACTTCGATATCTTTGCCGAGGCAGGAGGAGCAGACCGGGCGCTCGTCAAAGAATTTACCGGATTGGAGGCAAATGCCCAGGGGAAGCTGATCCTGAATTTTCAGCCGATCAAAAACTACGCGCTAATAAATGCCTTGGAGATTATCCAAGAACCGGCAAGCTGAGGTTTGAAGGATGCGAAGGACTTAAAGGACCAAAAGGACCCAAAGGACTCAAAGGATAACCGCGGGAAATCTTTGTTAGTCGTTTGGGTCCTTTTGGTCCTTTTGGTCCTTTGAGTCCTTCAGACCTCATCGCACCGGTTCCGCTGCGGGAACCAACTCCGGCGCCTCTTCCTTGACCCGTTTGGCTTCCATCGTCATGTAGAGCGTAGGAATAAAGATCAGTGTGATCAGGGTGGAAGACAAGAGTCCGCCAATGACCACGCGCGCCATAGGCACCTGCAGTTCCGAGCCTTCTCCGATCCCCAATGCCATCGGGGTGAGACCCAGGACAGTGGTGAGTGTCGTCATCAGGATCGGACGCAGGCGTCGGCGTCCGCCAACTTCCAGAGCCTGTCGAAGCGAATAGTTGTGCTCGCGTCGCAAGAGATTGGTGTAGTCGACCAGAACGATCGCGTTGTTCACAACGATGCCCGCGAGCATGATCGCTCCAATGAAACCCTGCATGTTAAAGGTAGTATTTGTGAGGATCAGGGTCAGGACGACTCCCACCAGCGCGAGCGGGATTGAGAACATGATGATAAGCGGGTAGCGGAACGACTCAAACTGGGCAACCATTACCAGGTACACCAGAACGATTGCCAGGATCAGGCTCATTAACAGGTCGTTAAAAGCGCGTTGCTGCTCCTCGTACTCGGCGCCCATCAGAACCGCAAACCCGAGGGGGACCGCCAACTCGCGAAGGCGCTCTTGCACATCGGCAACCACACTCCCCAAGTCGCGGCCACTCAGATTGGCTCTTACGGTAATGATCCGCTCGTTGTTCTTGCGCTCGATCTCCAAGGGACCTTCCGCCGGCACCAGAGTAACCAGGCTGCGTATGGGGACTATCTTCCCTGAGGGGGTCTGAATCGGGGTATCAAGTACCTTGTCCAGGTCCTTCCGATCGGCGTCGCTGTACCGCACCCGCACTTCAAATTCGTCACCGCGCTCACGGTACATGGTCGCGCGTGTCCCGCCGACAGTCGTCTCCAGGGTGCTGGCGATGGCAGAAACAGACAGTCCCAGGGCGGCGGCCTTGGTCCGATCGATCTGCACGATGTTCTCCGGGCGTCCTTCACTTCGGCTGAGCAGCGCGTCGGACACGCCTGGAATAGTCTCCATGATTCGTCGAACCTGGAGCGCCAGCTGGTACGCCTCGTCAAGGTCGTGTCCTCTGACCTCCACGCTCAATCGTTCTTCGCTGGAACTGGTCATCCGCATCACCCGGTGCATGCCCCCGGCACGCGACCGAACCCTGACGCCCGCGAGAGGGGCAAAGTGTGGTCGCAATGCATCAGAGATCTCCTGGCTGGTACGAGACCGCTTGGCTCTTTCGACCAGGACCACCCGAAGCGAGCCCGTGGCAACACCACCGCCACCCCAGCCGCCGCCGGAACCGACCTCGGTGATGACATGGTCTGCTTCCGGGACATGCTTCTTCACGATCTCTTCCAGTTGACGCGCCACGGCGTCGCTCACCTCGAGCGTGCTTCCGGGAGGCAGCTCGTAGTTGATCCGCACCTCCCCCTCGTCAGTTTCCGGAGAAAGCTCAACCCCGATTAACGGCAGGAGCAGAAGCGCCACCACAAACGAAGCGACAGTTCCGAAAAGGACCGTTTTGCGATGATCCAACGCCCAATGAATCGCCTGCTGATAGTTGGCATCAAGTTTCTCGAGAACGACCCCACCAAAATGAACGAACCGGTAAATCAACGATTTGCGATTCGGCTCCCGAACCCGGATCAGCTTCGAACAAAGAACAGGGACCAGTGTAAGAGCGACGACGAGTGAACAGATCAAACTGAAGGTAACGACATAGGCAAGCTGCTTGAACATCACCCCGCTCATACCGCCGGTGAACACAACGGGGAGAAAAACGACAACTGTGGTGAGGGCGGCGGCGATAATGGCCGGACCGACCTCGCGCGTCCCCAGAATGGCCGCCTCTTTGCGATCGAGGCCCGCCTCCCGGTGCCGGAAGATGTTCTCCAAGACGACAATCGCCGAGTCAACCAGCATCCCGACACCCAGGGCTAAACCACCGAATGTCACCGTATTCAGGGTAAAGCCATAAAAGTACATCAAGGCGAAGGTGCCGATGACCGAAATCGGAATGGCGACCGAAACGATGATCGAGCTCCTAAAGTTGCGAAGGAAGAGCAGGAGCACGAGGACCGCCAGAATCGACCCCAGGATGGCCGCGTCCCGAACCGATTTTATGGAGTTTTCGATGTACTTTGAAGTATCGCTCGTGATATCAACCCTAACGTTGCTGAAATCACGGTTGATCCGCTCTATCTCCTCCCTTACCGCCCGTGCCACAGCTACCGTGTTAGCGCCGGATTGTTTGTTGACCGACAGTCGGATACCCGGTTTTCCGTCGATACGTGTGTAGTCCCTGATCTCCTGATGAGAATCCTCAACTGTGGCAATATCTTTGATGCGAATGGGGACACCGTTGCGCAGCGTTACGACCGTATCCTCGATCTCCTGCATGCTGGTGTACTCGCCTCGAGTCCGCAGGAGGATCTCAAAATCTCCCTCATACACATACCCCGCCGGCAACTGAACATTTTCCCGGCGCAGCGCTGACAGCACTTCGTTGGTGGCGATCTGCAGGGACTGCAAACGTTCGCGGTTCAAATCGACGTGGATTTCACGGCGCAATCCGCCTCGAATGTTAACGGCGGCGACCCCCGGAGCCCGTTCCAATCGATACTGGATCTGATCTTCGACAAAATACCGCAAATCTTTTGGATTCATGTCTCCCGAGACCGAGAGAAACATGATGGGAAACTGCGAAATGTCGAACTTGTAGATGGTTGGGGTATCGGCATCTTCGGGGAGTGCACCTCGAATACGATCGATTCGCGTGCGCACTTCTTCAGTTGCCTCGGCCAGATCGGTTCCCCAGACAAAATTAACTCGTACCGAGCTGCTGCCTTCCTGGGAGTCGGAATTGATCTCCTCGATGCCCGGAACACTTCCGAGCGCCCGCTCGATGGGCTCGGTAATCAGGGTTTCTATTTCCTGCGGGCCAACGCCCTCGTAATTGGTCCGAACCGTGATGGCCGGATATGTGACATCGGGCATCAAATCGATCGGCAGGCGAAAGAAGGCAATCCCGCCGAGAATGATAATGATCATGTAGAAGACCGCCGTCATGATCGGGCGGTGGATTGAGGAAGCGGCAATTTTCATGAGGGATTCCTCCTTCCCCCTCCGGCGGGGCCCATGTTCGGCCTGCCCGGCCTTTCGCCCGGCAAGCGGACCGGGTCACCTTCGTTTAGAAACTGTGACCCGGCTGCGATGACTTCCAGGCCTGGCTCAACTCCGTTAAGCACCTGAACGCGCCCCTGCTGGGAGACACCTATCTGGACGGGCAAGTAATGCGCCCTGCCATCTTCAATCACGAACACTCCATGCTGGTTCTCGCGTGTCACGAGAGATTCACGCGGTATGGCTACCGATTCTATGTTCCGCAATATAACCGCCGCTCGAACAAACATGCCGGCTTTAAGGAGCATCTGGCGATTCGCGATGAGGATTTCGACTTCGGCCGTACGGGTGTCGGGATCAAGCTGAGGCGAGATACGGGTGATCGTCCCCGAGAATGATTCGTTCGGATAGGCATCGACTCCGACTCGAGCCGGAAGTCCCACCTTCAGTTTCGCCAAGTGCTGTTCAGGGGCGGCGACTATAGTTTTAACTTGCGACAAGTCGAGTACTGAAAGAATAGAGGAACTGGGCGTGACCAGGGCGCCGGGATACAGCATCCTGTTGGCGACGTAACCGGACATGGGGGCGTAAAGACGGGTTTGCTCCAGCTGGATTTCAAGTTCTTTCAGCGCGGCTCGGGCCTGGTTGACCTGCGCCTCGCCCAGCTCGATTTTAGCTTGCCCGGCCAAAACCTGGGATCTAAGGTCCTCGACATACTGCAGCGAGACTAGCTGATCGGCATAGAGACTCTCGTTTCGCCGTAACTGGTTCTTCAGATTTTCCAGCGTGGCTTTGTCCTGCTTGACCCCGGCTTCCGCCACGCGAATAGCCGCACGCGCCCGGTTGACTTGCTGTTCCAGCTCTTCGTCATCGATTGTCGCCAGAAGCTGCCCCTTTTGGACATAATCCCCGTTGTCCACGAGCACTGTCTTGAGTCTTCCTGAGATTTTCGGGCCGACATTCACCTGCGCAAGGGGGCGCAACTCTCCTGTGAGCTCAACCGCTTCTTCAAAGACAGCCATGTGGACTTTCGCGGTTTGAACTACGACCGCCGGTTGCGTTCCTCGCGCCGCCACCTCTTGTCGGTTCTTCAACGCGTCGCTGACACGGAACGCAAGCAGCGCAAGGAGTCCGACGGCGATCACTATAAGTGCCACTCTCTTGATCATTCAAGTTCTCCGGAACGTTAAGATGCGATGGCCGCGCTGGAATAGACGAACACCCATCCTGACTACAAGAAGCACGAATTTTACTACAGCATGCAGTAATACGTTTTGCTCGAGCATTTGTGTCAACATTTGTGCCATTCGGAGGGGCAGTCCAGAAACAAAATACTTCCTCGTTTGTATTACTATTATGCTGGTTTTGGGGAGGGGTCTCCCGGTACGTCAAAGGAGCGACCATGCGTGGATTGGAATGGCGGGCGGAGATTTGGCGCGTCCTGGCCGCCGCAGTGTTATTTCCGGTACTTATTTCATGTATTTCATGCGGACAGCAGAACAATCCGGGGAACTTGGCCGGTTTGAAGGGGACGGCAGTACCCATCCAGACCACACGACCCGAACGCATCACCATCCAGCGGAAGGTTGACCTGGCAGGAACACTGGTTTCGATTGATCAGGCTCGGGTCAGCAGCGAAGTGGCTGGGATGGTGCGCGAAGTGCTGGTCAATTTGGGCGATGAGGTTCCTGCGGGGGCGGTGCTGGTGCGTCTGGACCCGAGAGAGCTCGAAATTGAGTTGCGGCGAGCCGAGAGTCAGTTGCGGCAGACCGAAGCCCAGCTGGGCATCGACGGGGTAAGGGTCAAAACACCTCCTCCCGATGAGGAGATCGCCGCGGTCCGAACCGCCGCCGCCAACCGGGATGATGCTCGCGCTCAGTTGGAGCGCGCCACCAGGCTACGCAGTCGCAACCTGCTTGCTCAAGCCGACCTTGACGCCGCCGAGACACGCGTGAAAGTTACAGAAGCGGCCTATCAAGCGGCATTGGAAAACGTTCACAGCCTGAAGGCCAGCCTGCAGGAACGTCGCGCGGCTTTCGAACTCGCACAAAAGAAGCTTGCCGATGCGGTCATCCGAGCTCCGGTAGCCGGATCTGTCAGTGAACGGTTGGTTCACCCTGGTGAATTCATTCGTGAAAACACTCCCGTCATCGGGCTCGTTCAACTGCATCCTCTCAAGGTGAGTACCGGCATTCAGGAGCGGCACGCGGCCGTCATCCGCCCGGGCCTTCCAGTACAATTTCAAGTAGAGTCTTTTCCTGGCAAAACTTTTGAAGGCAAGGTGGCCTACATCAGCCCGGCCGTTGATCAAGGGACCCGCACATTCGCCGTTGAAGTCCTGGTCGACAACCAGAACCGCCAGCTGAAACCCGGCTTCTTTGCGAAGGGGACGATCTTGGTCCAACGGGATGAAAACGTTCTCGCTGTTCCAGAGGAGACCATTTCAACGTTGGCCGGTGTGTCCGCTGTCTTTGTGGTGGAAGGAGACAAGGTGCGCCAGCAGACCGTGGAACTGGGTGCCCGTGAGGGAAAGTATGTTGAGATTCTAAGCGGTTTGACCGGGGACGAAGTTCTGGCCTCGACCAATCTCAGCCAGCTGGCGAACGGAGTCGAGGTGGAAGTGACCGATTGACACTTTGGTAGTCCCGAAGGAGCAGGGATGAAACTCGCAGATGTCAGTATAGCGCGGCCCGTTTTTGCTTTTATGATGTCCATCGCCCTTGTGGTGCTCGGGCTTTTTTCTTACCGAGACCTTGGGCTGGACCTCATGCCTAAGACCGACTACCCGGTTGTCTTCGTCAGCACCACCCTGCCCGGCGCCAGCGCCGAGGAGATCGAGAGCCAGATCAGTAAGCCGATTGAAGAAGTGGTCAACACCATCAGCGGCATCGACGAATTGCGATCAATGTCCGACCAGGGAATTTCCCGGGTCATCATTACTTTCAACCTGGAAAAGGACATCGATGTAGCGGCACAAGAAGTCCGCGACAAGATCGCGACCATCGTCCGCGATTTTCCGAGGGATACCGAGCCGTCCATCATCCAGAAAGTCGACCCTGATGCCGCCCCTATTCTGACCATTGCCGTATCAGGTGAGCGCTCGGCAAAAGAGATCACCGAAATCGTCGACAAACAGATCAAGCAAAACCTCGAAACCGTTAGGGATGTGGGCGACGTGACGTTCATGGGCGAACGGCTGCGCGAAATTCAGCTGCTCCTGAACGCCGACAGAATGAACGCTTACGGTCTGACGGTTGACCAGGTTCGAGCCGCCGTCCAGCGTCAAAACGTCGAGATCCCGGGTGGAACCTTTATTGCCGGT
>DAOTAI010000173.1:0-9877 GCA_035593865.1 Acidobacteriota bacterium | reverse complement strand
GAAGTCGAGGAAGCCGCTGCCGAGCCGTTCACAGAGTCGCTCGGCCGACTGGTAAGCGATATGGCCGCAGGCCGCGTGGACACATTGGTGATAATCGGCGCCAACCCGGTTTACGATGCCCCGGCTGATTTCAACTTCGCCCGCAACCTGGAAAAGGTCCGGCTGAAGATCACCTTGAGCCTCTACAGCAATGAAACCTCGCGCCTGTCAGACTGGCACATCCCTCAAACGCATTTTTTGGAGGAATGGAGTGACGCCCGCGCTTATGACGGCACCGTTTCGATCATTCAACCTTTGATACAGCCGCTCTTTCAAGGCAGATCGGCCCACGAACTCCTGGCTGTTCTGTCCGGCACTCCCCGATCCGGCTATGACATCGTTCGCGACTACTGGCAGAAACAAAGGCCCGGTCAGGATTTCGAACGATTCTGGACCCGGTCGCTGCACGACGGAATCATAGAAGGGACTCGGTTTGCCGAAATCCGCCCCGCGATTTCAGGCGATCAGGGAGCAGCTTCGGGTCAGCCGGCAGCCAATGATAGCCAAATAGAGATTCTTTTCCGTCCTGACCCTAACATCTACGATGGGCGATTCGCTAACAATGCCTGGCTGCAGGAACTTCCGAAACCGATCACAAAGCTTACCTGGGACAACGCGGTCTTTTTATCGCCCGCCTTGGCGGAACGACTGGACATCAACAACGCCGATGAAGTCGAACTGGAATACCAAGGGCGGAAAGTGAAGGGCCCGGCCTGGGTGACACCCGGGCATGCAGACGGTTGCGTGACGGTCCATCTGGGGTACGGACGGGAGACGGGCGGACGTGTCGGGCAGGGGGCCGGCTTTAACGTTTACCCCATTCGGACTTCAAGTGCACCGTGGTTCGGGACCGGGGTCGCAGTTAGAAAGACCGGGGACAGACACAGCCTGGCTTCCACCCAGGATCATTGGTCGCTTGAAGGCCGCTCCCATGTTCGTTCAGGCACCTTCGAGCAATTCCGACAGAATCCCGACTTTGCACACGAACTGGAGCCAGATCACCATCCTCCGGCAAGTCTTTACCCGGAATTCGACTATAGCGGGGAGAACGCCTGGGGCATGGCAATTGACATGACCGCCTGCCTGGGCTGCAACGCCTGCGTCATCGCCTGCCAGGCAGAAAACAATATCCCCGTCGTGGGAAAGGTAGAAGTGGGCCGACAACGAGAGATGCACTGGCTGCGAATCGACCGCTATTACACCGGAGATCTGGCCAACCCGGCAGTCATTCATCAGCCCATGCTCTGCCAGCATTGCGAAAAGGCGCCCTGTGAGGTCGTCTGTCCCGTGGCAGCGACCGTGCACAGCTCCGAAGGGCTGAACGAGATGGTGTATAACCGCTGCGTTGGCACCCGCTACTGCTCCAACAACTGCCCGTATAAAGTCCGGCGTTTCAATTTCCTGCAGTATGCCGACAAGACGACACCCTCGCTGCAGCTGTTGCACAATCCGAACGTGACGGTTCGCGACCGGGGCGTCATGGAGAAATGTACCTACTGCGTCCAACGCATTTCCGCGGCCCGAATTCAAGCCAAGAAGGAAGATCGAGATATTCGTGACGGCGAGGTAATCACCGCTTGTCAAGCGGCATGCCCCACCCAGGCGATTGTTTTCGGCAATATCAACGATCCCACGAGCGAAGTGGCGAAGCGCAAGAAGCTGCCGCTGAACTACAGCGTTCTCGGCAGTCTTAACACGCGGCCTCGGACGACTTACCTCGCTGCCTTGAAGAACCCGAATCCCGAACTGGAGTCAGAGACTTAAATGGCAACCATCGAGCACCCCAAGATAAACGGCGCTAAGGCAACCGAGTACGAACACCCTGCCCCCGTTTTGGAGGGCGGGCACGACTATGCCTCCGTAACCGAGAAAATTACAGGCATCGTGCTCACCCAGCCGACACCGCGCAGCTGGTTCCTGGCTTTCGGAGTCGGCTTCATGCTCTTGATGGTCTTTCTGGTCGCGATCACCTACCTGCTCTTCGTGGGAACGGGTATCTGGGGAATCAATGTTCCCGTGGCCTGGGGTTTTGCCATTATTAACTTTGTCTGGTGGATTGGTATCGGCCACGCCGGCACGCTGATCTCCGCAATTCTCCTGTTGATGAGGCAGGAGTGGAGAACCTCGATCAATCGGTTTGCGGAAGCCATGACGTTATTTGCCGTGGCCTGCGCCGGACTCTTCCCGATCCTCCACATGGGGCGTCCCTGGCTGGCGTATTGGTTGCTCCCCTACCCCAACACCATGGATTTGTGGCCGCAGTTCCGTAGTCCGCTGATCTGGGACGTCTTCGCGGTTACAACTTACCTCACGGTGTCTTTCCTTTTCTGGTTCGTGGGTCTCCTTCCCGACTTCGCGACGATGCGTGACATAGCCCAGCGGCCGACCTTGCGAGTGTTCTACGGAATTCTGGCGATGGGCTGGCGCGGTTCGGCCATTCACTGGCACCGCTATGAGACGGCCTATCTGCTGCTCGCTGGCCTTGCCACTCCACTGGTGGTTTCGGTGCATACCGTGGTCAGTTTCGATTTCGCCGTGTCCATAATCCCCGGCTGGCACACCACGATCTTCCCTCCCTATTTCGTCGCCGGCGCGATTTATTCCGGGTTTGCCATGGTCCTGACCCTGGTTATACCGATCCGGGCGATCTATGGACTGGAAGACCTGATTACCGCCCGGCATTTGCGGAACATGGCGAAAGTCATGTTGGCAACCGGGCTGATCGTCGGTTACGGCTACCTGATGGAGATCTTCATGTCGTGGTACGGCGCGAACTCCTACGAGCAATACATGACCAGAAACCGGATGTTCGGTCCCTACGCTCCGATCTTCTGGTCCCTGATTTTGAGCAACATCCTGGTGCCGCAACTCCTCTGGTCACGACGGGTCCGTGACAATGTGCCGCTTCTATTCGTCATCGCCGTCATTATCAATATTGGGATGTGGTTGGAACGTTACGTCATCGTAATAACCAGCCTGCACCGCGATTTCTTGCCCTCTTCATGGGGAATTTATGGAGGCACGATCTGGGACTATGCAACATTTGCGGGAACCATCGGTCTCTTCCTGTCGTTGCTTTACCTCTTCATCAGAGTCCTGCCGATGATTTCTATTTTCGAGGTCAGGCACCTGATTTCCAGTCATAGGAAGGCGGCTGCTGCCGAAACAGCCGGCAAGACGGAGTAAGTGTATGGCTGAGAAGAATCTACAGGACGGAAAAATCCTACCCCAGATATACGGGCTCATGGCCGAGTTCGAAACACCCGAACAACTGCTACGAGCGGCCCGGCGCGCCCGGGAAGCCGGATACCGGAACATGGATGCTTTTTCACCTTTCCCGATCGAGGGTCTTAACGAGGAGGTCGGGTTTCGACGGACAGGACTCCCCGCGATTGTCCTCATCGCTGGAACAGTCGGCGCCCTGACCGGTTTTGGCCTCCAGTATTGGGTTTCGAAGATCACCTATCCGCTCAACGTCGGCGGGCGGCCGCTCAATAGCTGGCCTGCGTTTATCCCCGTCACGTTTGAGGTGACGATCCTGTTCGCCGCCCTGGCCGCTGTTATCGGAATGATCGCGCTCAACGGCTTGCCGATGCCCTATCACCCGGCCTTTGGAGTGCCCCGCTTCGCGCAGGCTTCTCAGAACCGGTTCTTCCTGGCGATCGAGGCGACGGACCCCAAGTTCGACCGGAAGGAAACCAGGAACTTTCTGGAGGCTTTACACCCATTCGCCGTGAATGAAGTCGACCTATGAACCTCGAGAGAAGCAATAAAGTCATGCACACAGGCACACGAAGAGCATCAAGAGCTTTCCGGCTTACACTGCTCCTGGTGATCGTCCTCGGTGTGACCGGTAACGCCTGCCGAAACGGCATGCGCGACGACGCCAGGATCAAACCACTGGAAACGGTAGATTTCTTTCCCGACGGTCGATCGGGCCGGGCGTTCGTGGCGGGTACTGTCCCTCGCGGTGTCGGGCGAGTCAGCGAGCAGGAGGAGTATCTGCAGACCGGGTTGATTAACGGACAACCAGGAAACGAAATGCCTTTCCCGCTGACCCGGGAAGTGCTTCAGAGAGGCCGCGAACGTTTCGAGATTTACTGCTCACCTTGTCATGACCGCCTCGGCACCGGGCAAGGAATGATCGTTCAGAGAGGAATGGCCCGTCCTCCTTCGTACCATATTGATCGTCTTCGAACAGCGCCTCTTGGACACTTCGTCGATGTCATGACTCGCGGGTTCGGCGCTATGTATCCCTATGCCTATCGCGTGGCGCCGCAAGACCGGTGGGCTATAGCCGCCTATATCCGAACACTGCAGCTCAGCCAGGGGACGACCGTCGCGCATGTGCCAGAAGATCAACTGCAGAAACTCGAGGAGATGGAGGAGTAATGAACGAAGAAGTCGCGCGAGCTGATCTGGATAAGATTCAGAAACGGGCACTACTCGTTGGCATCGTGGCCGGCGTGGTTTCGGTGGTCGGTGCTTTCCTGAACCCGGAGCAGTTTCTCCATTCCTATTTGATGGGCTTTCTACTCTGGCTGGGGATCACACTCGGCTCAGTCGCGCTGCTGATGCTCCACCACCTGGTCGGCGGCATGTGGGGCTTCGTCATCCAGAGGGTGCTGGAGACAGCCGCCCGCCTGTTGCCCTTGATGGCACTGCTGCTGATACCAATCCTCATCGGGCTTCCTTCCCTTTACGACTGGATGCAAGCGGAATCGACCGATGCTGCCCTCGAACACAAATCAACTTATCTGAATGCGCCGTTCTTTATTATCCGCTCGGTTTTCTACTTCGCGGTCTGGATCTTGATAGCCCGCCTACTGACTCGATGGTCACAACAGGTCGACGAGAGTGGGAACGGGGAGTTGGTCTCCAGGATGGAGCGATTGAGTGGTCCGGGGCTTGTCATCTACGGACTTACCATGACTTTCGCCGCTGTTGACTGGGTCATGTCGCTGGAGCCTCATTGGTACTCGACGATCTTCGGCCTGCTCTTTCTAGTCGGACAGGGACTTGCCGCCATCGCTTTCGCCATTATTGCGTTACGGTATCTGTCAGAGCGAAAACCTCTGGCGGAGATCACCCTGCCGAAACAGTTTCACGATCTCGGGAATCTGTTGCTTACATTTGTCATGCTTTGGGCCTACGTGGCGTTTTCCCAGTTCCTGATCATCTGGTCGGGCAACATCCCTGAAGAAGCAGTCTGGTACCAAAGCCGCATGCAAGGCGGCTGGCAGTATGTTGGCCTGATTCTGATCATCTTTCATTTCGGTGTGCCCTTTGTGATTCTGCTGCAGAGCCGGGCCAAGAAACGAGCCTCGGTGCTTGCCAAGATCGCTATAGGGATACTGGCACTTCGCGTGGTTGACCTCTTCTGGATCATCTCTCCGGCTCTCCATCGCGAGGGCTTTTCAGTCAGTTGGATGGATTTTACTACTCCGATCGCAGTCGGTGGCATCTGGTTGGCGGCTTTTGCCTGGCGGTTAAAAGACGTTTCCCTGATCCCAATTCGGGATCCCCGCCTCGTTGAGGCATTGAGCTATCGCGAGGAGGCAGCTTTATGAGTCATCGATCCGAACAGCCTGCAGACAAAATCGATACCGGCTATGAAACAACCGACGCCAACCCTCGAATGTTGGCTTACGCCTTTGTCGGTCTGGGCGTGTTGATTGCGGTCGTCTTCGTCGCCATGTGGCTTCTGTTCGTTTATTTTGACTATCGATCAGGGCAACCGGTGGCCGAATCAAGGCAAAGAGCCATCGACTACCGGCCTCCTTCACCACGGTTGCAGACCTCTCCCGGCACCGACCTGCGAGAAATGCTGGAAAAAGAACAACAGCAACTGGAGAGCTACGGGTGGGTGAACAAGGCATCCGGCATTGTCCGAATTCCAGTGGAGCAGGCGATGGATATCGTGGTGGAAAACGGACTGCCAAATTTGCCGCCGATTGGAGCCGAAGAAGAGACGCCAAACCCATTCTCAACTTCGGGAATGCAAACCACTCCGGTGGCAACCGGGACGGACAGATCCCGTCCTCCCGCGCCCTTGGGCGGCCCGGCGACAAGGCCGCCACAATCCCGACAGGATGAACGAAACACAAATCCATAATCTTGCGTCCTGTTATTGAAGAGTAAGAAAACATGATTATTGCTTTTCTTGTAATCGCCTTAGTAGCTGCTAGCGCGCCCGTTTACGCGCAGGGCTTGGTTCCATCGTCAGCCGAACCGCCCAGCCTTAGCGCGGTTCGAATTGATCAGAAGTTGGGCTCTGAAGTTCCGCTTGACCTTCAGTTCAGGGACGAAACCGGGAAGATGGTCAGGCTAGGGGACTTTTTCGGCCAAAAGCCGGTCGTGCTCTCCCTGGTTTACTACGAATGTCCGATGCTCTGCACGCTGGTATTAAATGGAATGCTCACTTCCTTTAAGGTCCTCAAGTTCGATGTCGGAAAGGAGTTTGAAGTCGTAACCGTCAGTATCAGCCCGACTGAAACACCCGAACTGGCGGCAGCCAAGAAGAAACACTATTTGGAGAGGTACAACCGGCCGACGGGCGAGAAGGGCTGGCACTTCCTGACAGGAACCGAAGACCAGATCGCCCGTCTGGCCGAGTCCGTCGGTTTCGGATTTACTTACGATCCCAAGACCGAGCAATACGCGCACGCCAGCGCCATCATGGTGCTGACTCCCAAGGGACAAGTAGCGCGTTACTACTACGGAATTGAATACCCCCCGAGAGATTTGAGACTGGGGTTAGTGGAGGCGTCCGCCAATAAGATCGGATCCCCCGTGGATCAACTGCTGCTTTACTGTTTCCATTACGACCCCCTGACTGGCAAATACGGAATGATCGTCCGGAACGTACTGCGTTTGTTAGGAGCAGCAACCGTTCTACTGCTCGGTGGATTCATCGCTCTCATGCTCGTTCGGGATCGGGCAAGGAAGAAAGTCGAGAGCCAGTTCAAGACAACGTAATTTGTGGGACGCACGGGTTGCTACGCGCCATGCCTTTGACCCAATGGTTAGGCGGGGGTCACAAACTTTAAGACGAAAGAGCCATGCTGGAGAATTTTCCGCTTTTTCCAACACAAGCATCCACGATCGCGGGCGAAGTCGATCTGCTGTTCTTCTTCCTTATCGCCGTGGCCTCGTTTTTTACCGGCCTGATTTTCTTGATGGTCACGGTGTTTGCGATTCGGTACCGTCGACGCGCCTCCGACGAAATTCCGAAACCGAATCTCGGCTCACTGCGCCTCGAGTTGATCTGGACCGCAATACCTCTGCTGATCGCGATGACCATTTTCGGCTGGAGTGCGAGCCTGTACTTCAAGATGGCGCGAGTGCCGGACGACGCTATGGACATCTACGTAGTGGGCAGGCAGTGGATGTGGAAGTTCCAGCATCCGGAGGGAAACCGCGAGATTAACGACCTGCATGTGCCCGTGGGCCGTCCGGTACGGCTCATCATGACATCCGAGGACGTGATTCATAGCTTCTATGTGCCTGCCTTCCGGATGAAGATGGACGTTTTGCCGGGTCGCTATCACACCACTTGGTTCGAGGCCACCAAACCGGGCCGTTACCACCTTTTTTGCGCTGAGTATTGCGGGACCCAGCACTCCGGGATGGTCGGCAGCGTTATAGCGATGGAACCTCGGGACTACGAGGCATGGCTGGCCGGCGATACTTCTGGGGGCTCCATGGCGGCCCGGGGGGGAAAATTGTTCAATCAACTGGGCTGTGTCACCTGTCACGTGCCTGATGGAAGCGGACGCTGCCCCACCCTGGTCGGGCTCTTCGGAAATCCCGTCCAGCTTATTACCGGCGAACAGGTGGTAGCCGACGAAGCCTACATACGGGAATCGATCCTGCAACCGAATGCAAAGATAGTCTCGGCCTACCAGCCGATCATGCCGACATATCAGGGACAGGTTTCGGAAGAAGGCATTTTGCAGCTTATCGCCTACGTGAAGTCGTTGGCACCTGCCTCCGGAGAAACGCCGGGGACCGTTGGGCCGGCGCAAGCCACTCCCGGGACCAACCCGGCGTCATCGTCGCAATAGGAATAATCGATGAGTACACAAATTGAACCAAGGAAGGTGGAAACAGAACTGGTTGGCACGCCTGCACCCAATTATCTGACCAACGGGTTCGGGCTGAAGTCCTGGCTTCTCACGATCGATCACAAGAGAATAGCAATCCTTTACCTGGTCTCCATCACGGCCATGTTCTTCCTGGGAGGGCTGTTCGCGCTGTTGATCCGTTTGGAGCTGCTCACTCCCCAAGGCGATCTGATGGAAGCCGAGATGTACAACCGGATGTTCACGATGCACGGCATCGTGATGATCTTCTTTTTCCTGATCCCCTCAGTCCCGGCTGTTCTCGGCAACTTCCTTGTCCCGATGATGATCGGGGCCCGCGATCTGGCGTTTCCACGCATCAACCTCCTTAGCTGGTACATCTTCGTGATCGGCGCCATTATTACGCTTTCAGCAGTGATTCTTGGGGGTGTTGACACGGGTTGGACTTTCTATGCCCCATTCAGTACGACTTATTCCAACAGCAACGTCGCCCTGGCCGCCGTGGGCGTCTTTATTACCGGGTTTTCCTCCATCCTGACCGGCCTGAATTTCGTTGTCACCATTCACAAGATGCGGGCGCCGGGCATGACCTGGTTTCGTCTCCCTCTGTTCATCTGGTCACATTATGCGACCAGCCTGATCATGATTCTCGGGACCCCAGTGCTCGCAATCGCTATCGTTCTAGTAGCCATGGACCGGCTCTTCCGTTTTGGGATCTTTGACCCGGCACTTGGCGGCGATCCCCTGCTCTTTCAGCATCTCTTCTGGTATTACTCGCACCCCGCCGTGTACATCATGATCCTGCCCTCTATGGGGGTTGTCAGTGAGCTAGTGACCTGCTTTTCGCGAAAGAGGATTTTCGGCTATACGTTTGTGGCCTTTTCGAGTCTTGCTATCGCCGTGTATGGGTTCCTGGTGTGGGGACATCATATGTTCACAAGCGGCCAGTCGATCTATGCGGGGCTCCTCTTCTCGGTGCTCAGCTTCCTGGTCGCAATCCCTTCTGCCATTAAGGTCTTCAATTGGAGCGCCACGATGTACAAGGGGTCGATCTCCTACGAAACCCCCATGTTGTACGCCTTTGGCTTCATCGGGCTGTTCACTATTGGGGGCCTGACCGGTCTGTTTCTTGCAGCCACCAGTGTCGACGTCCATGTTCACGACACGTACTTCGTGGTCGCACATTTTCACTACAT
This sequence comes from Acidobacteriota bacterium, assembly GCA_035593865.1. Taxonomy (GTDB): domain Bacteria; phylum Acidobacteriota; class UBA6911; order RPQK01; family RPQK01; genus RPQK01. The sequence goes on along the minus strand of DAOTAI010000173.1, from coordinate 558 downwards.
CATGGTGGGAGGCGCGATCATGGGCTTCCTGGGAGGGCTGCATTTCTGGTGGCCGAAAATCACCGGGCGGTTATTTCCCGAAGCCTGGGGCAAGTTTGCCGTTCTGATGGTATTCGCAGGCTTTAACCTCACCTTCTTCCCCCAGTTCGTGCTCGGGTATCTGGGCATGCCGCGCAGGTACCACGCCTACCCCGACGAGTACCAGGTATTGAACGTGATGTCCACGGCTGGCGCGTCGATTCTGGGAGTCGGTTATCTCATCCCGATGGTCTATTTCCTCTGGTCACTCAGATACGGGGCGTTGGCCGGTCCCAACCCCTGGGGAGCTAAGGGACTGGAGTGGACCACGCCGTCACCGCCGCCCACCGAGAATTTCGATGAAACGCCTATAGTCACGGAAGAAGCATACGCCTATTCAAAGGAGGAACCAGAAATTGTCGGAGGCAAGCAGTCCACTCGCGCATCACTTCGATGATCTCAGCCAGCAGAAGGAAGCCACATCGCTGGGCATGTGGACCTTCCTGGTAACGGAAATCCTGTTTTTCGGAGGCCTTTTCG
>DAOTAI010000656.1:0-1571 GCA_035593865.1 Acidobacteriota bacterium | reverse complement strand
GAAGTAAAGATCTTTGCGAAAACGCTTTTCCTCAATCGCTCGCTTCAGATCTGTGTTGGTAGCGGCGATGATCCGCACGTTTACGGGATGAGGCTTCTTGTCTCCGAGCGTTTCCACCATCTTGTCTTCCAGCACCCTAAGAAGCTTGGCCTGCATGGCCGGCGGCAGCTCTCCGAGTTCATCAAGGAACAGCGTCCCGCCGTCGGCCTGATCGAACTTGCCTTTGAAATCTGAGACAGCCCCCGTAAAAGCACCTTTCTTGTGGCCGAAGAACTGGCTTTCCATCAGTTCCGCCGGGATAGCAGCGCAGTTGATCGGCACGAAAGGTCCATGGCACCGGGCGCTCAGGTGGTGTATGAACTTAGCCACCAGCTCCTTGCCGGTCCCTGTCTCACCAAGGATGAGCACCGGCACTTCTGCGCACGCAAGGTAGGCGGCGGACTTCAGTATGCGTCTGAACGCGGGATCGTCTCCTATCAGGCCGAGTTCCGCACAGATTTCCTGTATGCTCCGGGGCTCGAGGGCCAACTCATAGTGGGCGACCATCGGGAAACATACCAATTCCTCCGGTTCAAACTCCGCCTGCGGTCTTTCGTCTCTGGAAAGCGCTACCGTCGACAAGTCGACTTCCGAAACCATGGGCGCCTTTGAGGTAACAAACTTCGGGGGGCGGACTTGGAGGATTCTTGCCGGCAGCTCGCCTCGAACCGTCATCAAGACCCAGCAAGCGTGCATTTGCGGGGTGCCCGAGGCAACGGCGATAAAATAACCCGCGGCCGGATATCGGTTCAGAATCTTGCGAACGGCCGGTCGCAATTCTCCGAAAATGGCCGCGTAGTCAGTCGGATCAGGAAGCGCGAGATCCTTGGTCTCGACGCCGACGCAAGGATACTTCTGTTGAATCACACTCGCGGTTTCAGTGGTGTTCTCACGGGTTCCTGGCGTCCCAAACAGGAAGATCCGATTGAACGACCGGACGGACAGCAACGACAGTATGGGTCCAGCCAATTCCTCTTCGCCGACCAGCCCCTTGGAATAAGGATCGTGAAAGCCCGTAAAGGTAAGCAGGATATCCATCGAGGGGTGGTTTACCACATTGGCAGACTCACCACAATGGTATTCCAAGGGACTTGCATCGTGTCCCCTACAACTTCGGTTGTCCTTTTCTCAACCGACCTTTATAAAACGGAACCGACTGAACGGGCACGCAAGGACCTAACCAGCTGAAATCACAAAAGTTAATCTCTGCCTGGGCTTTGGTACGATTCGTGCTCCTCCCGTCAAATCACGGAGGCACAATGGAATCGATATTGACCAGTCTTATCACCGGGCTTGTACTAGAGCAAGCACAGCATTTTGGAAATCTTTCGATTATTCCGGTGTTGTCTTCGGCGCCGGAAGGCCCAGAGTACCTGACGCTGGCGGAAGCCTTGCGAACCGGTGTCATTGAAATATCGGAACTCGATGAGGCCGGAGCAGTACCCGAACTCCGAGTGATTAATTCCGGGGACATCCCGGTTTTGATTCTTTCCGGCGAGGAGTTGATGGGCGCCAAGCAGAACCGTGTTCTG
>DAOTAI010000172.1:505-9894 GCA_035593865.1 Acidobacteriota bacterium | reverse complement strand
GGAGGCACCCTCTGTTCGTAGAACCGGCTTTAGCCGGGCAGTTGCCCAGCGGACAATTGTTGCAATATGAACGATTTAAGGCCCGCCTGAAAGCGGAACTACAAACAGGGGGACCCAGGCGACGGTTGAATTTCCCCGTCTTTTAGGCGGGCCTTAATCGCTCGGCTGGCTCAAACAATTCGCCGAAAGATCGTCACGCCCACCGTGGCTAGTTCTCGCCAATCGTTAAAACCACTTTACCGAACTGTTGACCGGCTTCCAGGCATTCGAGCGCTATTCCGCCTTGCGAGAGAGGGAAGACGCGGTCGATGACTGGTGACAGCCGGCCTGTCCCGAACAGCCGTACTACTTCCCGGTACTCGCTTTGACTGCTCATCGTGGAGCCGATTACTTCAATTTGCTTCCAGAAGATCATGTGAATGCTGGCTTCGGGATCAGGCCCGGTTGTGGCCCCGCAAGTGACAATTCGTCCGCCTCGTCGCACCGCTTTGAGGCTGGCTGCCCAAGTCTCCTGCCCCACGCTGTCGACTACTAGGTCGACGCCGCGTTTGCCGGTTTCGCGAAGCACTTCTGCGGCCACGTCCGTGTTTGTGTAGTTGTAGCCGAAATCGGCCCCGAGGGCACGAGCCTTCTCGAGTTTTTCATCGCTTGAGGAGGTCACGAACACTCGGGCGCCGCTTAGTTTAGCGATCTGAAGGGCGGCGGTAGAGACCCCACTTCCGATCCCGTGAATGAGGACGTCCTCGCCCGCTCGCACGCGCCCGCGGGTTGTCAGCATTCTCCACGCGGTCTGGAAAACCAGCGAGAAAGCAGCAGCTTGCTCGAATGTTTTACCGGGAGGAATGGAGACGAGGTTCTCCTCGGGCGCCACAAACTGTTCTGCAAAAGTGCCCTGCGAATGCTCCCCGACAATTCCGACCTTCACGCACTGACTGTGCTCTCCAGCCAAGCAAAACTCGCACTTCCCGCAGGAGAGGAGCGGGTTCAGCATGACTTTGTCCCCTACCTTGAAGCGTTTGGCGGAAGAGCCGACTGCCTCGACCTCTCCAGATGCGTCAGAGCCCAAGACATGAGGCATGGTGAGCTGAATTCCGGGAAGACCTCGGACCACGAACAGATCGAGATGATTCAGCGCCGCCGCCCGCGTGGCGACCCTCACCATGTTTCCGTCCGTCAACTCTGGCGGAGGTACTTCGCCGTAGCTGACCTTTTCAAGACCCCCATGTTCCCTGATGAAAAGAGCCCGCATGCCGTATATTCTACCGCGGTGAGCGAGTGGCCCGGTTTGGGCCTCGCGGACTTCGCGCACTTCAAGGCCGCTCTTTTGCCGATCTGGCGGGAGATGCTGGCTGCTGGAACTTCGCGGTGTGAAACCGCGTCTCAATGACGAAGCTGATGGATAATCTGACCCACAGTCTTGTGGCTGCATCCTTGGGACGTGTTGGGCTGGCTGACAAGGTTCCAGGAGGAACCGCGTCTTTGGTTGTTGTCGCCAACGTTGCGGATCTCGATGTTATTAGCAGCTTCTGGGGGGAGTTGTATTACCTTGCCCATCATCGGGGTATCACTCATTCCATACTCGGAACGGTTGCCATCGCACTGCCCATGGTTGCCGTACTTTGGCTGGTCGCTCGCTGCCGGGGACACGCGGTCTCTCCCTGGCAAATGGGTCTGGCCGTCTGTTTGACCGCCGCTACTCACCCGCTTCTGGATCTGACGAACTCTTACGGACTGAGGCCATTTCTCCCTTTCCAGGACCACTGGTATTACGGCGACCTCGTCTTCATCGTCGACCCGTATATGTGGCTGCTGCTTGGTGGAGCGGTTTTCCTTGCCGGGAAGCAAAACCGGCGGACGCGCATTTTCTGGGCCGTCGCGGCTGCAGGGGCGTCTTTCGTTGTTCTCGTCGGATCTTTTGGCCTTGGGCTGTGGCTTTCTCCAACCGTCTGGATCCTGGGGATCGTGTTGGTGATATGGATGAAACAGCACGTCAGGCGCCCCCTTCCCTGGGGCCATCTTGCCTTGGCGGGGATGGTCGTCTACTGGGGAATACTGGCGGGCGCACACTGGCTGACTCTCAGACAAGTCTACCCGGAGATACAATCCCAATACCCGTGGGCGAATCGCCAGGATCTTTCTGCCATACCACGGCCCGCCAACCCGTTTGACTGGGATGTCTACCTGGACTTGCCTGAAGAGATCGTTTATGCCCGGGTTTCTCCTCTTTCAAGCGGAAGCCCGGAATTCGTGGTGATACCCCGCAACCGGACCCACCCGGCCGCACAAGCGGCCATGGCCTCATGTCCCGGGGCAATCTTTACGCAGTTCGCGCGTTTTGAGGTGTTTGAAGTGACTGAAATGGAGAGCGGACCGGTGGTGACGATCAATGATGTCCGCTACACCCGTCTCGCCGCCAGCCCGGGATTCGGGACCATAACGATAGATCTCAATGCGCCAGAAGAGATCCCGTGTCCCAAGAAAATCAAGACAGAACGCCCGCCGATCAGTCAGTTGAGGGAGAATCCCGGTTTGTAGTACCGCCTTCAGGCGGGCCTTAAAACGAACGATTTACTCGACCCACGCTCGTTTGGACGAGAACGTACGTTTTAAGGCCCGCCTGAAGGCGGTACTACAAACAAGATGGTGCCTGCCGCTCGTTCTGGCGCCCCAGCGGCGGCTGTTAGGGACAGTCCCTAACACCGCCCCCAACACCGCAAAGTGCGGCAGTCAATCAGTTCAGAGCAGCCGTAGACGAGCACCGAAACCTTGGCCGGGGTTAGCCCTGCAGCTCTCGAATCTTTTTTGTCAGAGCTGGGACGACTTCCGTCACGTCTCCAACGATCCCATAGGTCGCAACGTTAAAGATGGGCGCGTTGGAATCGGTGTTAATCGCTACGATGCATCCGCTATTCTTCATTCCAACCAGATGTTGAATAGCACCGGAAATGCCGCAGGCAATGTACAGCTTGGGAGTCACGGTCTGGCCGGAACTTCCTATCTGTCTTTCGCGTTCCAGCCATTCGTTGTCCACCACCGGGCGACTGGCGCCGATCTCGGCCCTCAGGCACTCCGCCAGTTCACGCACGATCTGCAAATTCTCGGGCTTCCTGATACCACGTCCGACTCCGATGATCACCTCGGCTCTGCTCAAATCGACCTTTCCCTTGGCCGCTGGGACGGTTTCGACGGTTCTACGGTGGCTCTGCACAGAAGTCAAGTCGACGGCCTGCTTGACCGCGGGGGCGCTCCCCTTTTTCACGTCGTCAGCGGAAAAGGCACCGGCTTGAATCGAGATCAGCCAGGGATAGTCGGACTGAACGCTGACCTCGGCATTGAGCTTGCTTCGGAACATCGGCCGGGCAAAGACCAACCGGCCTGAATCGTCTTTTCGAAAACTCACACACTCGGTAACCAGTGCTTTCCGCAACGCGGCTGCCAGCTTCGGAAGAAGGTCAATATTTTGATAAGTGTGAGCGAAAAGAGCGACCTGCGGCTGACCGGAATCGTAAACCGCCTTGAGGGCCGCAGTGTAGAAATCGGGGTCGTATTCCGCGAGCGCCTCGTTATCGACGCAGATGACCGAAGCCAACTGGAAGCCGGAAACCTGTTGAACGAGTGGATCCAAATCAGTGCCCAGCAGAACGGCGTGCACTTCCTTACCTGTCAGGTCGGCCATCTGCTGCCCCGCCGCCAAAGTCTCGAGCGACGCTGCGCGAATCTTCTCCTGGTTATGATCGAGAACAACGTAGATCTTATCTGCCATAGTCTCCTATCTCTTCGGGAATGGCTCAGCGGCGCTGCCGGGCCCCCGCTTGCACACTTTCGGCATGTTTGGGCGCCGGCCTGCGCCTCTAAGTCGTGAATCGGCAACTAGAGGATTTTGGCTTCCTTGCGCAGTTTTTCGACGAGCATGCTTGCCACCGTTTCTGTGTCTCCCTGCAGGATTTCCGCTTTACGGGTTGCCTCCGGGAAGTAGACCCGTTCTACTTCCAGCCGGGGAATAGATTCGAGATCAAGGTTTAATGAGTTCAGCTCGACGCGCCGGATCTCTTTCTTTTTCGCCATCAAGATCCCCTTCAGGGGAGTGAAGCGAATCTGGGAGATACCGGCTTGGATCGTCAGGACGGCGGGGTAGGACATCTCCAATCTCTGAAACCAGCCGCTTTCCATCTCTCGAAGCGCCTGCAGATGTCCGGCCGACGTGTCGACGTTAATCTCCATGACAATGGTGGCGTGCGGGACATCGAGCATCTGGGCCAGCATTACGCCGGTCTGCGCGTAACCGAGGTCATCTGATTGGGTACCTGTAAGAATCAGGTCATACTGCTCATTCTTCAAAGCTTCCGCAAAAACAGTAGCGATGGCCAGCGGGCTGGTAACCTGGTTGGCAGGGTCGAGGACAAGGATGCCTCTCTCCGCTCCCATTGCCAGTCCTTTGCGCATTATCTTCTCGGCGCGTTCGCTCCCCAGGGTCAGAAGAACAACTTCCCCCCCGTGCTTTTCTTGCAGCTTTAACGCCTCTTCAAGCGCGTACTCGTCGCATTCACTGATTTCAAAACTTACGTCGGTGTCTTTGATCCAACGACCGTCACTACGAACTTCGTACCGGGTGTCGCGACCCGGAACTTCTTTCAGACAAACTATGATTCTCACTTTCTGAAGAGCCTTTCGAAAGCCTCTCGTGGATCAAGAGAGGGTCTGGGTGAACTGGAAGTGATCTGTTTTTCAACTGTTGACCGAATCTCGAAGGTTTCGCAATCATTACGGATGTCTTTTCGGGCGACACGGACTGCAATGGGCTGTGAACACTCGAAACGGCTGGAGGGATCGAAAAAGACGCAGTTTCGGCAGGTGTGAAGATCGGCCTTGCATTTCGGGCACTGGCTGAGCGGAGTCACTTCGCCGAACGTTGGAGGAAGTGTGACGCCGCACATGGCGCACCGGACCACCTGATGAAATGCTGTCATCTTGGGAGACCGGGGGCCTTCGCGTCGGGTTCGTGGTCCAGGCGCCGGTGTGCGCCTCTCTTCCAACCTTTGCCTGTCTTGGTATCCGGGTTGACGATATTTCATAACAATCCTAGATAAACGCGGTATTCCGCGCAGGTGATGTTACTCGGGAGCTAACGCGGGCTGACTGGCTACAAAAGCGAGGTTACGCTTTCGAATGCTTGCCGGCTCGAACCCTCGCGCCGGAAGGGATGTTCCAGCATGTAGGATTCTATGCTATTGATGAATCCCGGTTCAAATGGTTTCTAACGTTGGTCGTGAACGATCTTAGGACCCCGGTTTCCGGGCCTTTGATCATCAATCCAATCCAACAACCCTCTCGATGGCGTCAGGGTTCCCGCGTCTGTCCGTAATAAGCCGCAGGCCCATGTTTTCTCGTAAAGTGCTTTTTCAGGAGAAAAGGAGATATCGGAGAAACCTGCGGATTCAAGACTGTCGTGAGGTGCGCGAGGCGAGCCAGTTCCTCGACAATCACCGCAATATGGGCCGCTTCGCAAGGGGAAGGCCCCCAGCAGAACGGTCCGTGGCTTGCAACCAGGCAAGCTGGCGTTCTCTCCGGACTCAGTCCGGAGAAACGGCGAACTATCACGTGACCGGTTTGAACCTCGTATTCAAGGTCGATTTCCTCGGCCCGCATCATTTCAGTGACCGGGATCGGCCCGTAAAAGTAGTCCGCGTGGGTGGTGCCGAAGCAAGGAATTTCACGTTTGGCCTGGGCCCAGGCGGTGGCATATGTCGAATGCGTATGAACCACGCCCCCTATGGTCGGGAAGGCCCGGTAAAGCACGAGGTGTGTTGGCAGGTCCGAAGATGGACGGAGCGAACCTTCGACAATCCGCCCTTCCAGGTCCGTGACCACCATGTCCTCAGCGCGGAGGTCCTCGTAGGGCACTCCACTTGGCTTTATGACGACCAGGTTATCCGAGCGGCTGATGCCGCTGGCATTTCCGAAGGTGTAGAGAACCAGGCCCTTCCGAGCCAGTTCCAGGTTTGCTTCCAGGACTTCCCGCCTCAGTGCATTCAGATTCATTCTCTTGCGAGCTCCGATTTGTCACTGCTGTTGCGGACGAAAACCGTCGGGAGTCAGGCATCAGAAGTCAGGAGCAACTTTCGCTCTCCCTGACGGCGCGAGCAGGGGACGATGTTCAACTCCTGACTTCTGATTTTGATGTGACTACTGCGATCTGACGATATCCCCGATCTGAGCGCCCGATCCGGTGATAAAGCTGGCCACAGAGGATCCCTCGTCGGCTTCGGCCACCTGCACGGTACCGATTTCCTGGGTCAGTTCTCGCAATACCTTGCCGGTCGCGGGATCCTTTACCGTACTGGTTACACGCAGAACTTTCAGTTTATCGCCGACCTTGACGCCTTGGGCGGTTCCTACATTAAGAATCACGGTCCCGCCATCGACATGCGCCACCAAACCCTTAACCTGCACTTGACGAGTCGGCAAGCGGTCAGCGGCCGCAATAAGTTCTGCAGCCGCCTTATCGGCCGCGGCGTGCGTCGCTTCTCCCAGGATTGTGTCTCGGAAGTTGCTGCTTCCCATGTCGATCTCCCCCGCGCCAAAGCCGCCGCCTCCGGCCCCAACACCGCCAAGAAGCAGGCCGCTTCTCGAGGACTCGCCCGTGCCTTCTGCTACCGCGAGGATTTCCGCCGTGTCGACATCAATCAGGCGGCAGTCCAAAACGACTTTCGCCTTTCCCTTCGACGTCCCTACCTTGCCGCCGCCAAAGCCTCCCCATCTGCCGCCAATTCCACCGATTCCCAGTTTCCTGTCTTCGGTTCCGAACTGGGTGATGCTGCCGACGATAATCGCGTCCACCCCCAAGACCTTACCAATCTGCGCCGCTGTGGATGGGTTAGCTCGATCACTATTTGAAAAATTCTGCTCGGCCAGGATCGCCTGCAGAGCTTTTCGCTCGACTACGCTGTATGTTCCGTCTTTCACCAGACGGGTTACCAATAGATCGGATATTCCTTTTCCGATGTCCCAGTTGCCCTCCCACCAGTGTTGTATGGAAGCGAAGTCAAAATCGAGAATCGCCACACGCTTCTTGGCGGGCGACGCAACAAGTGCCGAAGACACAACCACAACCAGGATGAACAAACACGCCCTTTTCATAAGACCCCCCTTTAGTGGCAAGGCTAACGAATCTCCTTCAGCTTGCCGTTTTGGAACAACAGTGAATAGCCTGAATATTTCCAAACTGAGCGCTCCCCGAGTTGCACTCTCTGAAGCGGAGAACCAATCGCCTGAACAACTTGATCTTCATCCATGCCTTCGGAAAGCAGAATAGACTCTTGCAGACTGGATCCCTGGGATTCGCCTTTGGCCGTCACAGGATCACGGTCTTTCCACTCCTCCACGAAGCGGGCGCTATTATACAACGCTGGCTGGGGTCCCATCCCGTAATATCCGGAGAAGCCGTAGTAGTACGGAGATCCAAATCCCCCAAAAGGACCCCCATAGGGTCGAGAGTAGAAGGCGGAGTGGAGAGGATAGCCCCCGAAAAATGAGTCCAGGCCGGTTCCGGCAGCAGTGGGACGATGGCCTGAAAACAGAAAGCTCGTTAGAAAAAACGCCTGGGCCTTTTCCTTCGGCACTACGATTGGTACAAATGGTCCGAAGCCGAAATGACTTCCGAAGCCCGGACCGAAAAAGAGATTCTTCTGAGTCCCTCCCCAAATGTTTGAGAATGGGTTGGTCTGTTGCTGCACGATCTGTCCGGCTACAGGAGTTACAAGAATCGTGAAGACGACCGTCGTGGCGAGGATCCGTCTCATGGCTGGCCTCCGACAGCAATTATAAACTACGACGCAACTGCTGGTAATGAGGGGTAAAGGGGAAAGCGACGGGGTAAAGGGATAAAAGGCGAAGCATTTTCCATTTTCCATTTGGCCGCGGGCGTGTCAGAGCCTGCGTAGCCTGCGTAGCGGAGAGCGGTGGGTTTCGAATCCGCTCCGCGCTTTTCGGAGCGGATTGAAACCCACCGCTCTCCGCCCAATGTGCGCTTTCCTTGGAGGCCCATTTGCAACGATACGGCTCGTTGGGTGCCAATTGGTGGGTTTCAATCCGGCCGGGAAAAACGCCGTCCGGATTCCATCCGTGTCATCCGTGTGATCCGTCTTATCCGTGGGAGAAGAAGCCCACGGATAAGACGGATCACACGGATGACGCGGATGTGTTGTCATTTGATCCGGAATTCAGCAAGAAAGCCGGGGGCAACGTTTTTTTGCAATTGCCTCTGAACAATGGCAAATGGAAACTGCTTTTCGCTTTACCCCCCCTTTACCCCTTAGCCCGTTTCCTCCTAAGATGAACAATACCGTATGACTCTGAGACTCTCCGGTATTTTTTCAGCGCTTGTGACACCCGTTGATGAGGAGGGGCGGGTTTCAAGCGAAGCCTTGCGGGAAATTGTCGATTTTGTGATTAGCCGCGGGGTTGCCGGCATCTGCATTGGCGGTGCGACATCCGAGTATGTCCACTATGACCTGGCGGAGCGCAAGCAGATCATAACCAGGGTAGCAGAAGCAGCGGCGGGCCGTGTGCCGCTCATTTCCGCTATCGGCGCCTCGACTTTCGACCGGGTTCTCGCGCTGGCGCGCCATTCAGCGGAATCAGGATGTAACGCACTCCTGGTTCCTACACCGCATTTTTACCGCTACGAAGAACGAGATTTTGAGACTTTCTTTCGTAAAGTCTTCAGTGCGGCGCCGCTTCCCTGCCTGATCTATGACTTGCCCCAGTTCTCGAATCCAGTGCAGACCGAGACGATACAACGGCTTCTCCTGACAGCCCAGAACGTGGTTGGCTTGAAAGACAGCACCGGGCAGACCGCTCACCTGTCACGATTGGCCATGGCTCGGGAGCAAGGCGACTTCAGCTTGTTTGTCGGCGATGACCAGCTGATCTATTCCGGGCTGGCGGCCGGCTGGGATGGGGCGATCTCGGGCGTAGCCTGTTTGTGCCCTGAAATCCTGGTCCGGCTTTACAACGAGTTCCGCAAGGGCGATCGTACAAAGGCCAAGCAATATCAGGAGACGCTAAACGAGTTACTCGAGGAGTTGTCCAAGCTGCCGTTTCCCTGGGGCATTCGCGTGGGGCTCGGGGTCAGGGGAATCCCAACGGGAGGCCTGCCTCTCCCGCTGTCTCCTCACCGCCGACAACAAATTAACCGATTCCGGGAATGGTTGCCGGGTTGGCTTCAGCGCAATAGACTTTGATTGACGAACCCGAGTGACCTCCCGTTGCCTATGATGGAGCAATGCACCAGCAAATTCATGTGAAAACGAATCATCGGATCGAGTTGCAGGAAATCACCCGCCAGGTTAATCAAGCTCTAGGAGCGGCCAGTGTCCGCGAAGGCATTT
>DAOTAI010000172.1:0-495 GCA_035593865.1 Acidobacteriota bacterium | reverse complement strand
GATCTTCTGTCCCCACACAACGGCAGGAATTATCATCAACGAACATGCCGATCCCGACGTGCGACTGGACCTGGAGAAGGCCTTCGAGCGACTCGTGCCGAACGTCCCCTTCGCACACATGGAAGGCAATTCTCCGGCGCATTTCCTTTCCAGCGTGGTCGGTCCTTCCGTGTTGGTTCCTGTCCGAGACGGCAGGCTTCAACTGGGAACCTGGCAGGGCGTTTTCTTCTGCGAATTTGATGGTCCGAGAAGCCGACAGGTCTGGATTCGTACTCTGTGACGGAGCCTGGGTCCCATCCGTGCTATCCGCGTTATCCGTTGTATCCGCGGGCTGGTGATACGCGGATAGCACGGACGGGAAAGCAACTCTCCGCCGGTACTGGACTTCTCTCAGTCCCGCGCGAAAGCGGAGTCAAAGGCAATGGCTGAAGGCTTGAAGTCGATCCGTTTGACGAAACCCGCAGCTTCCGCCGCTCCGTGTTCGCGGTCCATGTT
>DAOTAI010000171.1:0-9946 GCA_035593865.1 Acidobacteriota bacterium | reverse complement strand
GGCTAAAGCCGGTACTACGAACTTGCGATCCCGGCTGCATCACGTTTGTAGTCCCCGCCCATACATAGATTCTTTAGGCGGGCCCTAAAGCGGTCAGATAGCAACAATTGACGGCTGGGCAACTACGCGGCTAAAGCCGGTACTACGAACAGCGACACCCGTCCAGCTGTCGCTTACTGTTTCAGGTCGCCAACGCCCAAATTAATTCGGGCCGGGAAATCGCTGCTGGACAGTTCGGGCCACAATAAAAGACACGGCACCGTCCGCAGCCCCCCCTATTCGCGCGACTTCAGATGCAGCTCGCGCAGCTGCTCGGGGCTGACGGCAGAAGGAGAGCCGCTCATCAGGTCCACGGCACGTGCAGTCTTGGGGAATGCTATGACATCCCGCAGGGAGCGTTCGCTGGCCAGGATCATAACCAGGCGATCGAGGCCGAGGGCAATACCCCCGTGCGGCGGAGCGCCATAACGGAGCGCCTCAAGGAAGAAAGCGAACTTCATTTCCGCTTCCTCGGGAGTGATGCCCAGTACCTGGAAGACCTTTTTCTGCAACTGCTGCTGGTGAATACGAATTGAACCACCCCCGATCTCCGTTCCGTTCAGGACAATGTCGTAGGCCTTTGCCCGGACTGAGCCTGGGTCGGAGTCTAGGAGGGGAATATCTTCATCACGCGGCGAAGTAAACGGGTGGTGACAGGCGAAGTAGCGTTTTTCCTGCTCATCCCATTCCAAGAGGGGGAAATCGTAAACCCAGACAAATTTGAATTCCTTTGAAGAAATCAGGTTCTCCTTTTGTCCGAGGTGCAGGCGAAGCGCGGACAGTGATTCATGAACGACCTTCGGCTGGCCGGCAACGAGCAGCAATATATCGCCATTCTGGAGACCGGCACGCTCAACCATGGCCTGGAGTTCGTCGGCACTCAGAACCTTGCCCAAGGAACTCTTCAAGCCCTCGGGTGTGGACCTGATCCAACTGAGCGCCGGAGCCCCAAAGGTCTTGGCGATTTGCTCGAGAGTATCCACGTCCTTGCGAGAATAGTCGGCTCGGCCCGGCACACGAATTCCCTTGATCAGGCCGCCTCCGTCGACGATCTCGCGAAACACTGCGAAAGCGGTCGACTTGAAGATGTCAGTGAAGTTGATCAGCTCCAGGCCAAAACGCATGTCGGGGCGGTCAGTTCCAAAGCGCGCCATGGCTTCCTGGTAGGTGAGCCGGGGAATGGGGCGCGGGACGGTGACACCTGCCAGAGCGAACAGAACCCGGAGCAATGACTCGACCAGCTCGAACACTGCCTCAACCTGCGCAAACGACATCTCAATATCGATCTGGGTGAATTCAGGTTGCCGGTCGGCCCGCAGATCTTCGTCCCGGAAACAGCGCACGATCTGAAAGTACTTATCGAATCCGGCGACCATCAGGAGCTGTTTGTACAACTGTGGAGATTGCGGCAGTGCGTAGAATTGTCCCGGATAAATTCGGCTGGGAACCAGGTAGTCGCGCGCTCCTTCCGGGGTCGATTTGGTGAGAAACGGCGTTTCAATCTCCAGGAATCCTCGGGAATCAAGAAACTTCCGCGTTTCCAGACAAACCCGATGACGGAGACGGAAATTGCGTTGATATCGGACCCGGCGGAGGTCCAGGTAACGGTACTTTAAACGGAGTTCCTCGGACGCAGTTCCTCCGTCGGTGATTGAAAACGGAGGGGTGTCCGAGACGTTGAGTATCCTGATCTCCTCGGCCTCCACTTCTACACTGCCGGTGGCAATCGAGGGGTTGACGGTCTCTGGAGCGCGCAGCTTCACCTCTCCGATTACTGCCAGGACGTATTCCGGTCGGGCCTGGGAAGCTTTCTTCAAGGCTGCTTCATGCTCGGGATGTGCCACCACCTGCACGATTCCCTCACGATCTCGCAAGTCAATGAATATCAGGTTACCGAGGTCCCGGACCCGGTCCACCCATCCCATGACGGTGATTTTCTGTCCCACCATCAGTTCGTCGACGCAGCCGCAGTAAACCGTTCTGGTTAGATTGCCGAGTGAGTCCATATTCTTACAGCTCTCTCCGAAGATAGTCCGCTATTTGATTCTCTGTGACGGCGGTCTGAACCCCATCGGCCATCCTTTTCAGAGTGAAGCTGCCGCTACGCAGCTCAGACTCACCTATTACGCAGGTGAACTTGGCGTTCTGCCGATTGGCCTGCCGCATCTGGCTCTTGACGCTCTTGCCCGCAAAATCAACGTAAGCGAAAACTCCCTCTTTTCGCAGTCTGCTGGCCAGGCCCAGAGCGTACTCAAAGGCAGCCTGATCGAGGTGTACCAGGAAGATCTCCGGCGCCGGGACTTTAAAGGGTGCTCCCAGCTCGGATCTGCCCGAAAGAAGGAGAACCAGGCGTTCCATTCCCATCGCAAAGCCGAATCCTTTGGCTGGCGGCCCTCCTAACAATTCAGAGAGCCCGTCGTATCGGCCGCCTCCCACCAGCGCGTTCTGAGTGGGTCCCAGACTTCGGCTTACGATCTCGAACGTCGTCCGGACGTAATAATCCAGTCCGCGCACCAGTCGCGGACAGACTTCCGCGGCGATTTCCCGGCTGGCCAGATACTTCTGGAACAGCGAGAAGTGTTCACGACACTCTTCACAAAGCCAGTCCCGAATCACAGGGAGCCGCTCGATGACGGGTTGGCAGGACGGAACCTTGCAGTCGAGCACGCGCAAGGGATTGGTCTCGGTTCTCCGGAGGCATTCCTCGCAAAGCTCGCCGGCGTGCAGGCGCAGTTCTTCGCGAAGGCGGTTGATGTAAGCGGGACGGCAAACCGGACAACCGACCGAATTAATAAGCAGATTGAAGTCCTGGAGTCCAAGTGCTTGAAGTAGATCGAAAAGCATTTCGATTACTTCCGCCTCAATAGCAGGATTGTCAGATCCCAGGACCTCGGCGCCGATCTGGTGGAACTGGCGATAGCGTCCCTTTTGGGGGCGTTCATGCCGGAACATCGGGCCGATGTAATAAAGCTTGGCGACCGGGACTTCGTTGCTGAGTCCATTTTCGATGTAAGAACGAACGACGGGGGCGGTACCCTCGGGCCGGAGCGTTATGCTTTTGCCCTTGCTGTCTTCGATCGTATACATCTCCTTGCGCACAATATCGGTGTCGGCGCCGACGCTGCGGGCGAAAAGTTCGGTTTCTTCCAGGACGGGCGTGCGAATCTCGGCGTAACCATACAAGCGGAAGCGTTCGCGCGCCTGTTGCTCGATTTCCTGCCACAGTTCGACAGAGCCCGGAAGGATGTCATGAGTTCCGCGTATCGATTGAACTTTCATAAGAGCGGCTAAAAGCACGTATTATAGCGACAAAGTCCGGGGCGATGAAACACGGACGCAAGCGAGACTTCAGTGATTGTGTGGGCCGGTCTAGTGCATCTCGGCCCTCTCAACGCGCTATACTACAGGGATGATCCGCCTGAAGTACCGGTGGCGGCTTATTCTACCTGGGATAGCCCTAGCCTTTATCTTCCTTGTCTCGATCAGCTTGCTATGGGGCTATCTGAAATATAAGCCCATCCTTGACAACCGTCTGCAGATTCAGCCCCATACCAATGCCGTTTACAGTCGCCCGATGCAGATTTGGGTGGGAGATCGCCTGAAGC
Organism: Acidobacteriota bacterium; assembly: GCA_035593865.1. Lineage (GTDB taxonomy): Bacteria > Acidobacteriota > UBA6911 > RPQK01 > RPQK01 > RPQK01. The sequence goes on along the minus strand of DAOTAI010000171.1, from coordinate 6,302 downwards.
TTTCCGAACTGCGGCAGGAGCTGGCGAAAAGCGGATACGAAGACAGGGCGGGCGGCGAAGCTTGGTATGAGGTTCTTGAAAATGGCGTCCGGATCCACCACCGGCGAAAAGGAAAGCCAGAGGTGGTGACGATTCGGATAGCCAAAGGAGTGGTCGAGAGCATTCAGAATGGGAAGCTGATGGTGCAGCACGTCTCGCTCAAGCCACGGTTCCTGTCGAATCTGTTTGGCAATTCCCGGGAAAAACGGAAATACGTCCGTTACGAACAGATCCCCGAGCTTCTAATCAAAGCGGTTATCGCCACCGAGGACGAGAGATTTTTTGAGCACGACGGGTTGGATCTGTCGTCATTGGCACGAGCGGCGTTCGTGAACATCCGCAAGATGAAACCGAGGAGTTCTTGGCAAGGCGGCAGTACCATCACCCAGCAATTCGTCAAGAACTATTTCCTGACGCCTGAGAAGAGCCTTCGCCGAAAACTCGAAGAAGCCTACCTGGCAGTGCTTTTGGAATCGAGGTTTACCAAGGAGCAGATTTTCGAGTTCTACGCGAACGAGGTTTACATGGGGCAGGCGGGGTCTTTCGGGATGATTGGACTGGCCCAGGCGGCCGACGGTTACCTCGGAAAGCGGCTTTCTGATTTAACCCTGGCTGAATGCGCGCTTCTGGCCGGTATGATTCAGGCGCCGAACCGCTACTCTCCGATTGCGGATCATGACGCTGCCTTGCGCCGGAGAAACTATGTGCTTTCGCGAATGGTGGAAGAGCGGTTCATTTCCGCCAAGGACGCCGAAGCGGCCAGCCGCGAGCCGATCAAGACCGTTTCAAGCACCCGTCATCTGTACACCGAGGCACCCTACTTTATTGACTATTTAGGCGAGGCCGTGACTCGCGAGGTTCCTGATTGGCGTAAAACCGAGCACTTCGAGGGGTTCAGTACCCTGGATCCCGATCTTCAGCAGGCGGCCGTGGAGGCGGTACGCGCGGCGACACCGAAGATTGACAAGAAGCTACGCGCAAGAAAGGACGGGGTCCGCCCGGAAGTGGCACTGGTGGCCGTGGATCCCAACAACGGCGATATTCTGGCCATGATCGGAGGCAGAAATTACGGGCAAACCCAGTTCAATCGTGCCGTACACGCTCTGAGGCAACCCGGGTCGGCCTTTAAACCATTCGTCTTTGCCGCGGCCCTTGAATCCGGCTCGTACACTCTCGGCAGCGTCGTACTCGATGCTCCTTATGAATTGGATTTTGGCGACGAGCACTATGAGCCAACCAATTTTGGCGGAGGATATCGGGGAAACGTGACTCTGAGAAGAGCCCTGGCTCTGTCCTTGAATGTCCCGACGGTTAAGATTGCCGAGCAGATCGGTTACCAGGCAGTAGCTCAATTCTCACACAAGCTCGGTTTCAGCGAACGACTCCAGGGGTACCCGTCGCTGGCTCTGGGCACATGGGAAGTCTCCGTCCTGGATCTTGCACAGGCCTATACGGCGTTCGCCAATGAAGGGCGTGTCGTTCGATTGCGCGCTTTGACAGGTTACTCCAAGAACGGTGTTTTCCAGGAGGCTCCCGCTGTCCGTCGACAAGTGCTGAGCCCCGAAGTTGCTTACCTCGTCACGTCCGCGCTGGAGTCGGCCGTGAACTGGGGCACGGGTGCGGCGGTCAGAGCCCAGGGTTTTCGACTCCCGGTGGCGGGAAAAACGGGATCATCCAATGACAGCTGGTTCGTGGGTTACACACCGGAGCTGCTGTGCGTCGTTTGGGTCGGTTATGATGATTTCTCCGACCTGAAACTCATTGGGGCAGACGCCGCCCTCCCTGTGTGGCTGGAGTTCATGGATCGCGCCCGGAAACTGGGAAAGCTATCCGGGTCGAAGTTCCTCGTTCCGCGCAACATTGTAACGCGCTATATAGATCCGTCTTCCGGCCTTTTGGCCTCTTTCAATTGTCCCGATACACAACCGGAACAGTTCATCGCCGGTACCGAACCGACCAGAACTTGTTACCTCGATCATTCTGAGGACTTCTTCGAATGGAGCGAAGGTGCCCAGGGAGGCCAGTCCGATACCAGCGAGGACGGCAAGCAAAACGGCCAGAAAAAGAGAGGTTTCTGGGGCTGGCTGAAAATCCTGAAACCGTAGGAAAAACGGGGACCATCTCTCTTTCACTTCTTTATCATCCGCGGATTACGCGGATGATAAACCGTTGCTGATTCTTGCAATTGGCTGTTTACGCCGCGCAGGGACCCTATTCCTCCAGTTCATAAGCCGACAACCACCGGTCGCGATAATGCGGTGTGAGTCCGAGCACGGTACGGATGTATTGATCGTTGGCGTAAAACGGAACAATGATCCAGTCGAACCCCTCCGCCTTGATCTTCGACAAGGCCGACGAATCAGGTGACGCGGCAACGACGTTCGGGTAAACCAGGCAGGTGATACCGGTACGTTCAAAGGGAATGCGCACCGTGGGCAGAATCGGCCGGGCGGGCACTGGGGAACCCTCCGCGATTTCCTGCCCTCCGATCCAGATCCGTACAGGAACTGCTGGCGCGCGCATATCCTCGGTCGTCAAGTCTATTCGAACGACAAAAAGATCGTGTTTAGAAATCGTGGTTGCCGTCTCGTGGTGCCCTTCTATGAACCGACCCTCAACCTGAAGGCGATGCGGTAGCGAACTGCGCACCCGGATCTCTCCGCTCAACTCACTGTAACCGGCCAGGAGCAGGTGCCGATTGCCGGGCGGCAGGGAAGACGCCTCCCGGATGGCGGTCGAGGGAAGTCCATTTGTAAAGAAGAGCAGATGATTCTCCTGCAGCAATTCTCGAATACCGTGGGTCTCGTGCATAAACCGCAGCGCGGGTAGGGTTTGTCGGCTGACGATCCCGGGCAGTCCCATAAGCTTCTGTTTGTGCAAAGTCTGGTAGAAGAGTGCTCGCGAGTTGTAGTGGAGATCGATCAGCGCCAGCTGCCCCGGACTGGCCTGGATACGGCGGTAGAACGGGCTGATGTCTGGATGGGAGAGGCCAAACGGCACGGACAAGGTTTCGAGGAGAAACAGGACGCCTAGCAGGGAAGCCTTCAACCACTGGCGGCGGCTGCCGGTCAGCCTGGCGGCCGCGGCGCCGTAAAGAATCGCAAGGCCCACCCAAGTCATGATATGCAGCCGGATTGGCGTCCGTGCCAGAAAAAAGCCGGGGATTTTCTCGAGCCACCCGTAGGGCAGGAGAACCTGGTCAAAGGTTCGGCCCGCGACATGCAGAAAGGGCCCCAGCGAGAGTATGAAGAAAGCGCCAATCCAAATCACGGTCCATCGGCGGTTCCATCCGACCAGCGCCCGGATCCCAAAGGGAACCAGCAAAAGTAGGCTCCATGGTGTCGATACCGCGCTACCCCACTTTAGCCAGGGTTGCGTAAGCCCCCCGAGCATATGGCTGTAGCTGGTCGTGGCCGGCGGCAGAAAAAAGGATAGGAGGTCGGGAGAGAAAGTGGCGCCGACCCGATGATGAGGGACCAACCCGGACTGCAGGATCATGCTAATGATAAGAGGAGACAGGACCAGAAACGCCAGAATGCCGACGAGAATTACTCCGCCGGCCATCCGCCAGAACCCCTGTCGTCTTAAGGTCAGTCGGGCAAGCACGAGAATAGCGGTCGCGAGCACACAGAACAGCAGGTAGTACCAATCCGAAAGTGCGACCACGATTAACCAGAGGGTTGCAACCAGGATACGGCGGCGTGTCCATCCTTCGAGTCCTTGCAACATGGCTTGAAGAAAGAACGGCACCGCCTGGTAAGTCATGATGTTCAAGTGGCCGTTTGCTTCCGCGTAATGAAACGCGTTAAAGGAGTACGCCAGCCCGGCGAGAAAAGCACCCGGTGTTGCGAGGCCAAGGAAGCGGGCCAATCGAAACATCCCCCAGGCAGCCAGAACGAAGGTGGCCAGAGCGCAGAGGTTGTAGAGAGTGTTGAGGGAGATGATCCACTGTAACGGCACGGTCGCCCAGGTGTTTACGAAATTCCAGGTATGCAGATAGGCGCAGATGCCGGTGGGGTAATGGATAAAATCGGTGCAGAAGGGATTGAGCCCATTCGAAAGAGCGAAGCTCCACCACCAGAAATTCCAGACGAACAGCCAGGCGTCGCCGTCGCCCAATAAGGCGGTGCGGAGGTGCAGCACCAAGGGATAGGTCATAACCAGGCTGAGAAACAAATAAACTCCAAGTGCAAGGAGGTGTTCGCGAAGAGGCGTCAGTCGGGTGGGTTTATCGCTTGTCGCCATTGGAGCGAAATAGTAGAACAACGGGGCGGGCCGGTGAAGCGAAAAGCTCGTTGACCCCATGGTAGCAGGTGGATAGAGAGCCCGTCTCGCTGGGCGGCCGAATGCCTTGCGAGGTTAAATCGGTTTTGTTAGAGTTAGCTTGATCGATGCTTTCTTGTCAATTGTCAATGCTCAGGACTTTATCCCAATACAAGGAGGTTGGAGATGGACGAATCCCAGGTCAAGGAGTATCTTATTCACAATGACCAGGAATTCCGCAGACTAGCGGAAGAACATAAGAATTTTGAACGCAAGCTCCAAGAGCTCCACCAAAAACCTCACAGAAACGCGAACGATCAGTTCGAAGAAATCACCCTAAAAAAGAAGAAATTGGCAATCAAAGACCAGATGCAATTGATCATTTCGCGCTATCAGGCTGAACATACGACGCGCTAAAAGGCGCGCTAAAAATATGCGGTCTTAGAGCCCGCTAGCTGGTGATGCATAGACCGGCAAGCGGGCTTTTTTATTATGGGTTAACATAGACGCCGATGGCCAAAGACGCGTGGTATTTCATAGTTCCTCTATTACTATTAGCTGCTGCGGCCGGATATTTGGGCTGGCTGATTACTGCTGGAATCCTGATTTTTCTCGCTGGTTTTGTGGCGTTCTTTTTTCGTGACCCGGAACGAACGGTCCCGTCCGACAAGCAGGCCGTGGTGAGTCCTGCCGACGGGAAGGTGATCAGGATCAAGGACCAACCGGATGGGAGCAAGCTCCTGAGCATCTTCCTGTCGATCTTCGACGTGCACGTCAACCGAGCCCCGATAGAGGGCGCCATCGTGCGACAGGAGTACCGGCCGGGGAAATTCTTCATTGCTTCCGACGATCGCGCTTCGGTTGAGAACGAGCAATTGGTCATTACGATACGAGGGGAGTGGGAGCTTTCGTTCGCCCTGATTGCAGGAATTGTTGCCCGGCGCATCGTTCCGTGGAAGAAAGCCGGAGACGCTGTGAGCAAGGGTGATAGAATAGCGTTGATTCGGTTTGGCAGTCGCGTTGATATTTTACTGCCGGCAAACTGCGACCTGCTTGCGAAGCAGGGTGATCGCGTCTACGCCGGAAGGAGTATTATTGGCCGGTGGAGAGAAAGGTAACACGTGAACGATAAGAGTACCGTCGAACAGGAAGTGGCTGAGATTTTCTACCCGCAGCGAAAACTGAGGCGCAGCATCTATCTCCTGCCATCATTACTTACGGTTGGGAATATGTTTGCCGGTTTCTTTGCGCTGGTTGCGACCTTGAACGGCCATTACCAGAGTGCAGCCATCGCAATTGGCATCGCGGTCGTGCTGGACGGGCTGGACGGAAGAGTCGCCCGAATGGCCAATGCGACCAGCGCCTTTGGCCTTCAGTTGGACTCGCTGGCGGACGTGATCAGCTTCGGGATTTCCCCAGCCCTGTTAATTTACGCCTGGGGATTCACAGATCTTGGGAACTTCGCCCGTTTCTCGGCATTCCTGTTTTTGATATGCGGAGCGATGCGGCTGGCCCGATTCAATATTCAGACCAAGAACCTGAAATCTTTCGCAGGATTACCCATCCCTGCCGGGGCAGGCTACGTGGCGGCCACCGTTCACTTTTTCGGTGATCCGATCGACTCGTCCCTGTTCCAGTTTTACCTGGTCGCGATGACTTATGTGCTTTCCTTGCTCATGGTCAGCACCATTCGTTATCCCGCTCTGAAACAACTGAATCTGGGTCGCGGCAAGTCGCATCTGACAATTCTAGCCCTCGCTTTCATTGTGGCCGGCGTCTTCTTCTTCTCTGAGCAGGTCTTGATGGCGATTGCCGCCGTCTATGTGAGCAGCGGGCTGGTGCTGAAGGGCGCCCAACTGTTGAGACGGCGGGCACAAGAGCCGTCGCGGGTTTCCGCGCCTCGGTAGCAGGCGGGACGCAAGGAACATACGGGCCAGAAGGGACACCGGCGAGCGGGAGTGGTAAGTGATCTGTGTCTCTTCCAGCCCTGACTCGCGCCT
>DAOTAI010000655.1:0-1581 GCA_035593865.1 Acidobacteriota bacterium | reverse complement strand
GAAGCCCGCCCAGAGGAACATGCCGGAGAGAAAATCATGGTCTCGAATGACTCGCCACGCCTCCTGATGGGTCGAGCCGAAAGCCGCGTAGCAATTGTCGTAGGAGGAAGCCGTCTGATTCTCGTAATCCGGCGGTGGCCCCTGGTAGTCGTCCCGTGGCGGCCAGATCCTGTGTAGATCCGAAGGCATCAAATAGTGGCCGCGCAAAGCAAGGGAGGCTGCGGTTTCGGTGGCGATGAACGCCCCTTCCGAGAATCTTTCAAGGAATTGTGGGTAATACGCGATGTAGTAGTTGAAACCGAGCAGATCGAGCGCTCCCGCCCGGAAAATCGGGTTCTCCGGATGAGGATTGTTATTCCCGGCCGTGACCGGTCGGGTGGCGTCGAGGCTCCGGACGATGTTCGCCAGTTCACGCGTGATAGTGACGCCCAGGTTCTCATCCTCGGCAAATTGTTCCCGGACTTCGTTGCCGATGCTCCACATGAATACACTGGGATGGTTTCGATCGCGCCTTACGAAATCCCGCAGATCCACTTCGTGCCATTCATCCCAGTGTAGGTGGTAGTCGTATCGGGCATATTCCGTCTTCATCAGCTTCCAAGAATCGAAGGCTTCATTCATCACGATGAAGCCCATCTTGTCGGTGAGCTGGAGCAACTCGGGTGCGGGTGGATTGTGGGCCGTTCGGACGGCGTTCGCTCCCATGTCTTTCAAGATCTCGAGGCGCCGCTCGATCGCCCGTTTATTGACTGCGGCTCCCAAGGCTCCCAAATCGTGATGGAGGTTGACGCCTCGAATTTTTACCGGTTTGCCGTTCAGAAAGAATCCCTTACGCCGATCAAAGCGAAAGTATCGAATCCCGAACTCGGTTTCGTAGGAATCGGTCAGGCTGCCGTCTACCAGAACCCGGGAAACCGCCCTGTACAAATATGGACTTTCCAGAGACCAGAGGCTGGGATTGGCCACCGTGAATTCCTGAACGTAGCGTTGCGAAGCGGACTGGGCGATTGCTTCCCGGCTGGAGCCGCGACCGACCACGTTTCCGTCGGAATCGTAGAGGATCGTCTCAAGCTCAACGGTGTGGCCCTGATCATCATTCCTGACGGTGGTTTCCACCATGACACGTGCGGAATCTTCGGTGATTTCGGGCGAGGTGACGAAGGTCCCCCAGTGGTCGACGTAGGTTTTCCCCGTCGTGACGAGCCACACATTCCGATAGATTCCGGAACCCGAGTACCAACGCGAGTTGGGCTGTAGCGAGTTATCGACCTTGACGGCAACGACGTTGTCTTGATTGTCGAATCGGAGGTGATCGGTGAGCTCATAGCGGAAGGAAATGTATCCATAAGGCCGGATGCCGAGGTATTCACCGTTAATCCAGACTCGGCTATTTTGATAAATCCCGTCAAAATCGACGAACACTTTCCTGTTCCGCTGGGCTTCCGGTATTCGGAAGTGCTTGCGGTACCATCCGACACCGCCGGGGAGACTTCCCCCTTGCGGACCGGCAGGATGTTCTGCACTGAAGTCTCCCTCGATACTCCAGTCGTGCGGCAAGTCGAGAAGCCGCCATTCACCGTC
>DAOTAI010000170.1:0-10091 GCA_035593865.1 Acidobacteriota bacterium | reverse complement strand
AGATACTGAGCGCGCGCCATGCGGAGATCCTGCTGTCTTGACTCCATTTCCAGGACGGCCTGCTGGTACTCCGGCCTCGATTCAAGCGCCTGCTCGATGAGGATCTCCAATGGCGGCAGGTTGAAGTCGCGATCGATCAGCTGTGCAGTCAATTCCGGCCGGGTCATGAGGGGCTGTGCGAGCACCGTGTTCAAGGCTGCATAAGCAGACACCAAGTCTCCCGCCGCCTGTATCTGCTGTTGGCGGAAATCCGCCAGCTGCACTTCCATGGCCAGCAGATCAGATGCAACCACTGTCCCCTGTTCAAACAGATTGCGGATGCGCGCCACCTCGGCTTCGCTCGAGGTCACGGCCTCGTCGGCCACCTGCTTGCGCGCCTCGGCTACCTGGACGCCGAAGTAAGACTGGATAACACGAAACCGAAGCTGCTGTCGGGTCATGTCGCTGACGGCCTCGGCCGCCTGTTCACCGATCTCGGCCTGTCTGATACGGCCGCTCACCTGCCGCCGGTTGAAGACCGGCAGGCGGAGATTTACGGCGGTCCGGAAGTTTGATATCGAGCCGGGCTGATTCAGGGCCTCCAGTTCAAAGTTCTGAGGGCCGAAGCGGCCCTGCTCCAGCAAAGAACCGAAAACAAAGACGGGATTGTTGCTATTGGTAAAAGTCTCGCTGAACTGTAGTAAAGGCAGGCGTCCGGCTTGCGCTTCATCCAGTCGGGCGTTGGCCGCGGCCCTTCCGGAGTCGGCAGCCGCAATGGCCGGGTTTCTGCTCAATGCGATCTGAGCAGCCTCTTCGAGACTCAACCGGGCGCCTGGCGCCATTTGTGACTGCCCGGCAGCAAGAGCCTCTGCCGTTCCGAACAGGAGCAGGTACAGTAGTAAATGCCGCCCTTGCAATCGAAACCTCATATCGTCCTCTCTTGTTGATCGTCTCCGGTTAAGCAGCACCGGAAGGTTGACTATATGATTATATGCGCATATAGTTGATTGGTGTCAAGTGATTTCTTGAGGTTCTTTTTCTGGCACGGAGCACTGGAATCAGAGATAGCTTATGATTAGTTGTCGGAGCAGATCAAAAGAGAAGAGGAGCAAGGTGGCCAGGAAGCTGTCAGATGAAGCGATAAGGCTGATTGCCGAGCGGTTTAAGGCGCTTAGTGAACCGACGCGCCTGAAGCTTATTATGGCGCTCGAGCATGGCGAAAAGAACGTGAGTCAAATCGTCGAAGAGGTCTCATCCACTCAGGCAAATATTTCCAGGCACCTGCAATACCTCACCGAAGCCGGCATCCTGAAGCGGCGTAAAGACGGACTGCACGTCTACTACTCGATCTCCGATCCCCGGGTGTTCGACCTTTGCCAGGTGGTCTGCGGCAGCCTGGAGCAACATTTCAACAACCAGGCGCAGGCCTTCAAGTAAGATGCGGTCGGAGTCGCGGCATAAGCGCTCATCTGAGGTATCCATCTTACCGGAGTAATTATATCTTTGCGCAGTAGATCAGCCTACTGGTGGCGTTTACTCTCGAGGGAGAAGCGCTCAAACAAGCCCAAAGTCGTACTTCATACACATCCCAGCACCGCTACGTATTGCGAAGTCGGGACGCTCTTATCAGGAGTCCGGCAGCGCATACTCGCGACCGCCGCTATGAGCCGAACTTGTGAGCATAACGGCCAAGCTAGCGAGCGGCAAGGTTGAGGCGAGGCTGGTGGTTGAGTGATTCGCCGTCTTTTGGCGAATCGTATCGAAACCCTGGTGGTTGAGTGACGCGCCCGCCTTCTGGGCGCGTTGTACCGAAACCCCGGCGGTTGAGTGACTCGCCGTTTTGTGGCGAGTTGTATCGAAACCCGCCCGACTCAACCGCTCGGACCGCCTTCGCCAACCCCTCGACCGCGAGCCTGGAGAGCACGGGGTTTCGATACACCGCTGAAATACGCGGCACTCAACCGCCGTGCTCTCCCGGGCCGCTCCGGGCTCCGAGCTTGACCGGTATTCGCACACGGTCCATTTTGCCCGCCACTCTGCTCATTAAGAGGGGAGGGCTTAGTTGAGCTCTCATGCGATACGGGAAATGGTCAAGACAAAGGTAGAGGGGCCGAAATGTCCAGATTCCGGCCGGTCCCGATTCAACCAGTGAAAAATCTAAAGCCAGCTGCGGGCTCAGATCAGGAGCGAGGCTCGAGCTCCGGCGTGATTTCTCTCCAAGAGGAGGTCCTCAGTGGCAAAAGGCTCAAAGCAAGACTAATGGAGTCTCCGCAGAAATCAAAACGCGCGTTGCCGTTGCCTTCAAAGGAAGGGACGTTAAACTGACCTCCTGATACGCTTGCCACTAGCACCCCACCATAGACGTTGGGGGTTCCTATCGTTGAGAAAGAGCCTTCTCCAATTACGAGGATAAGACCGTGGTACGTGAAGTTGCCCCTAAGTTCAAGATTGCCTTTTACGACCAAAATCCCTGCCCCTGAACCCGAGTTCAGTCGAATGTTGCCGTCAATGACGACGATTTTTGGTTTCTCGAGACTCCCGTATTTCGGGTCCTCGTTGACATCACCTGCGAGACTTTTGATCCGGGTTACGAATGTCTGCAGGAAACCGGCGTCCAGGACATTTGCGGCATCGGGATTGTTACTCTCAAGGACAGTCTGGGTATCGTCATATATCGAGGGGGCAGGTCCCAGCCCGACAACCTGATCGCCCCTTTTCCCGAGATGGTTAATAATCGTATCTCTGACTTCTTCGCCTTTGCCGCCCGGTGAAAGAATGCTGATTCCGGCGACCTGAGGAGGCCCCGTATCGCACTGGTTATTTCCGTCGATCCACCAAGCATTCGAACTGAGTTTACTCAGCTCGACGTCGTTAGCAACTATCGACAAAGGAGAATTCAGCTTGAAGGTCATATCCTGGCGGATTTCGGCCTCGATGACCGCGACTGAATTCTTCCGGGCGCTGCCATAGGTCGTTGTTTCACCGGGGAGGCCACGGTGAATCCCGATGACACGAACATACACCATGCCGTCGTTATCGGTGAACGGATCGTCCGCAACACCTTCCGGTTCATCCTCGTTGTCTGTCACCTTGGCGAAATATTGCCCACCGTCTCCGATCGTTTCACTTCCCAAATAACCGTAGACGGTACGCGTACCTGCAGCAGTGGGCGGACTTGCAAAGTCTATGTTTCGAGCTTCGCTCAGGTAGATGGGATTCCTCTTCGCCCAGTATGGCAAAACCCCGGAGGTATCTTCGAGGTAAGCTGGAATGTCCGTGGTGGCCTTCAGCAGGGTACTAAAATCCGCGCCCGCCAAGATTTGTTTCGCTCGAGTCAGCCCGGCGTCCGCCACTAACAGGGCCTTTTCGTGATTCTCAAATTCGGTTCCAACCGAAAATTCTCGAAGGCTGGAGAGACTTAAAGACAGACAAAGCAAAGACAGCATGACCGCAACGATTAGTGCGATCACCATTGCAGCGCCACGTTGGTTACTCATGTCGACCTCGTAGTAGGTATCTAAAGACTTTCCTGCAAATGCAGTAAAGTCTTGTGCCTTCAATGAAGTGATCCAAGGACGGTCAGCGATTCCTGATCAAAATCAACCGCTTTCGGTCCGGTGACTTCGATCACAGTTGCGCAATATACCAGCTTTGGCCCGAGGAGTCACAGAAAAAAGAAGAAGCCAGAAGCAAGAAGACAGAAGCAAGGAGACAGAAGCAAGGAGACAGAAGTAAGGAGACAGGAGACAGGAGTCAAGAACCAGAAGCCAGGAGCCAGGAGTTAGGAGCCAGAAAGGAGAGAAGCATGAAGAGAAGAAGAGGAGTCTGTCCTCTATGTGGGCTCGTGACTTAAGTCAATGCGCGCCTGGTCGCTCTAACCTATGCTTCATCGCGAGGGCCAAAGGATGCAAACTCCTCAGAGCATTACCCTGCTGGAGCCCGCCCCTTTAAAACAGAGGCGGCAGAAAAAGAAGCTGATACGCCGTTTGACTTCCGACGTCTCTCAGAAATGGCGCGGCTGGTTTCAAATGGCCTTTCTCATGCTGAATTTACTAATCGGGGCGCAGTTTTATCTGTTTGTCCGATACTACGAAAGCGGAGGCAGAAGCATCCCGGTTTCGCGCCCCCCAGGAGTCGAAGGGTGGCTGCCGATCGCTTCGCTCATGCAGCTGAAAGCCTTTCTGCTTACGCTTGAGATGCCGTCGCTTCATCCTGCGGGCATGGTTTTGCTTCTCGCCTTTATTTCCATTTCGTTTGTCTTCCGAAAAGCTTTCTGCAGCTGGCTCTGCCCGATAGGAACTGTGTCCGAGGGTCTCTGGCTGATTGGTCGCAGGCTATTTAAACGGAACTTTGCCTTGCCGCGCTGGATCGACATCCCATTGCGTTCTCTGAAGTATCTGCTACTGGGGCTTTTCCTTTACGCTGTCGCGACCATGCCGGTGACCGGAATCAGGGCCTTTCTGGAAAGCCCGTACGGGATCATAGCCGATGTCAAGATGCTCAACTTCTTCCGTTTTCTGAGTTTGACCGGCGCGATTGTGATTGGAGTGCTGATTGTTTTGTCGTTGCTGATTAAGAACTTCTGGTGTCGCTACCTGTGCCCCTACGGCGCCCTGATGGGCTTCTTCGCGAAATTCAGCCCGTCACGGATCGTCCGGGTTCCAGAGGCCTGCATCGACTGCGGTAAATGTACCAAGGCGTGCCCGTCACTCATCCAGGTGGACAAGCTGATCCAGATTACTTCAACTGAATGCACCGGCTGCTACGAATGCGTGGCCGTCTGTCCCGCTGAAGGCGCGCTGGCAATGCGATTCGGCAAGAAGCGCATCTTAAGCCCGCGCCTCGTCGCAGCGGGCCTGGCGGCAATCTTTCTCGGTTTCGTCGGCATGGCGATGCTGACCGGGCACTGGCACAGCGACATCCCGCCGAGCGTCTACTTCGACCTCATTCCCAGGGCGGGAGAGTTTGGCCATCCTTGAGCGGGCAGGTTCCAACGCTGCGCCAGCTCATACTTTACGCTTCTCCCTTACCGCAACTGCTTCCAGAGATAGGTGTACGCCAGGGCGCTCATATACGCGCGCTGGCGGTTGTTGGCCGCACCGGCGTGCCCTCCCTCGGTGTTTTCGTAGTAATAAAAGGGGTGTCCGAGTTCAAGCATACGGGCTGCCATCTTTCGAGCGTGGCCGGGATGCACCCGGTCGTCACGCGTCGAGGTGGTGAAAAAGACTCTCGGATATTTCTTCTCCTTGGCCAGGTTGTGGTAGGGCGAATACGTTCGAATGTAAGCCCACATATCGGGATCATCGGGGTTGCCGTATTCTGCCTGCCAACTGGCGCCGGCAAGCAGTTTGCTGTAGCGCTTCATATCGAGCAGCGGCGCTTCGCAAACGACCGCCTTGAAAAGATCGGGGCGCATGGTAAAGGCGGCGCCCACGAGGAGTCCGCCGTTACTTCCTCCCTCAATGCCAAGCCGGTCAGGCGATGTGATCTTCCGTCTGATGAGGTCTTCGGCTACAGCGATGAAATCTTCGTACGCCTTGCGGCGGTTCTTCTTGAGCGCTGCCTGGTGCCATGCCGGACCGAACTCACCTCCGCCGCGGATGTTGGCAACCACAAACACCCCACCCTTTTCCAGCCAGCCGGCTCCGTCAAGCGCACGATAGCCGGGCCGCAGCGGGATCTGGAACCCACCGTACGCCGTTAGAAGAGTCGGATTGGAACCGTCGAGCTTCAGATCATCGCGGCGGACCAGAAAATAAGGAATGCGGGTGCCGTCGCTGGAGAGCGCCTCGAGCTGTTCCACCTTAAGTCCTTCGGCATTAAAAAAGGCGGGCATGGTCTTAACCGTTTCCGGCCGGCTCCCGTCCCGAACCAGTCGCAACTGGGTCGGTGTGAGGAAATCGGTGTAGGTCAGAAAGTATTCATTGGAAAGTTTGCTCGTCGCAAAAACCGATGCTGCGCCCATCCGGGGAACCGGAATTTCAGTCTGGCGCCATTTATCGTCTTGCAGCCTGGCCTCGTAGATTCGGCTGGCTATATTGTCCATCACACCGATCAAAAGCCGGTCTCGAGTCGTTGAGAACTCGGAAAGGGATGTGCGTGGGGATGGCTCGAAAAGAACTTTGAATTTCCGATCACCGGAAAGGAACCGGTCAAGGCGCATTGCCAGTAGCGAACCTTGCTTGTACGTCTGGTCGGCCAGCTTCCAGTCAGCCCTTAGAGCAAGAAGCAGGTGCTCTTTGAAGATATCGAAGTCGATCAGGTCTTTCGGCAAATCGAGCTTTACCAACCGGTTGTTTTGGATCAAAAAGATCTCATAGGAGAAAAAATCGGGCCGGCGCACCGCCAGATGGTAGCGCCCTTCAGGAGTGTGAATGCTGTGTATCTCGGCCGAGACATCTTCGACCTGCCCTTCAAAAACAGTTTTGGCTTGCTCGAGCGGTGTCCCTCGCTTCCATTCTTTAGCAATGCGGGGATAGCCTGATTTCGTGAGTGACCCCTCTCCAAAGTCGGTACCGACCCAAAGAGTATTTTCGTCTTTCCAGGAAACACGCGACTTTGCTTCTTCAAGCTGGAAACCGTCCGCCACGAATTTCTTGCTCTCGGTGTCGAATTCACGGATCACAACCGCGTCGCCACCGCCGCGGCTGAGAGAAATCATGCAGCGACGATAGTCCGGATAAAGGCAATCGGTTCCCTTGTAGACCCAATTCTCGTTTTCTTCTTTCGCCAGGGCATCCAGATCAAGGACTGTCTCCCAATTGGGCGCCGGCTTGAGGTAGTCGTTTAGCGTAGTGCGGCGCCAGACTCCCCGCACGTGTTCGGCGTCCTGCCAGAAGTTGTAAATATACTTCCCGCGGATCGCTGGATATGCGAGCTTTTCACGGGAATCCAGGATCTTCAGAAATCGATCGACAGTCTCTTTGAACTCCGGCTCCGCCTCCAACTCGGCCACCGTGCGCTGGTTCTGTTGTTCTACCCAGGCCAGGGCACTCTCGCCCTCGACCTCTTCAAGCCAAAGATAAGGATCCGCTTCCTGCATTGATGTCTGCTGCGCTTTCATTGTTGAAAAAGATAGAAGAAGTCCGAGAAATACCGAAGTACTAGATCTCATGTTTCCTCCGATGAGGCCATCGTATTTTTCGGCGAAGAAAAGTGTCAAGTTTCAGAGTCGCTCGGGCAAGCCCGCTAAGCGCTAAGCCTCTCTCTTTGTGAGGGGAAACGTTCCTTTCAAACCGCACGCCGGAGGCCGGAGGCGTGCGGTTTTACCGCTTATTCGCCCCGGGCTATCTTGAATCAGGCCTTTGGCCTCAAAAACCCCGATTTTTGCAATCGGCTCTGGGAAATGGAAAACGGAGAATCGACAGCGATTATTGCACGCTTCGCGTCACCAGGTAATCGAACAGCACAATCACGGTTGCCAGGAGCGCGACGGTCCCCAGAACCCGTGTGCCGTGGGAAAGCGGCGAGAAAACCCGCGGAATTCGAAGCCCCTGAGAGCGATGGCGGGCGAGGGCAAAGGAGATGGACAGCAGGCTGACAAGCTGCAGGACAAGGCCCAAAGCTAACGAATACGTCACGACCGAACTCGGCGCGCCAGCAAGAGCAAACAAAAGAAAGGGGACCAGGACCAGGATCCGAACCCTAAGTATCAGCGCGTTCAGTCCGTTATAGTTGGCTATAAAACCGCCAACCAGAATCAGAACATAGGCGCCCCAGAAAGCGAGCAGCCAAGGCGAGGGGACAAGCTCGAGCTCGCCCACGAGCAGCAGAATCAGAAGCAACGAGATCAAGTCAAAGAAGTTGTCGACGATCTGACCGAAATCGTTACTCGGGTGAACCTGAGCCAGAGCCCCGTCCAGGTTGTCCAGGAAAATATAGACGAGCAAGACCCACCCCAGTACCGGGACGGAAGCAAACCCGCTGAGCAGATACAGGATAAAGGCGACAGCCCAACCTGAAAAACTGACCCAATCCGGGCAAATGCCCAACCAAGCAAGAAGGGATACCAGCGGACGAAGAAGATAGCCTCTCCAGCGGGTATATTTCCGTTTCAGTTCGACTTCGAAAGAGCTGTAGACGCCAAACTCCGGAAGCCTTTCCGGCATCATGTCCATTGGACGATCGGTCGTGGTTGATCGGTTGCTTGTCGGCACTTGCATGGTCACGGCCATTAATCATCGGCCAGGATTCACCAATCATCAATCTGTCAAATTCGAGCCGCAGACAGAAGATGTTCCGTCAAGGAGAGAACACGCCGGTATTTCAGATCCACAGCCGATTCCACCCTCCGGCTTTCCGCAATGGCTTCCTGCAGGCTGTCCTTGAACTCCTGCTCTACATCGGCGCTTCCCCGGCAGTCGATGATGACGCCGACCTCAGCGCACTTTATCGACGATCGATTGAAGTTCCCCGAGCCCAGGTAGACGTATCGACCGTCGACTAGCATTACTTTAGAGTGAATCATCCTGGGCGACAGGTAAACACGCGCTCGCTTGTCGGTCTCATTAAGGATTCGCCGCAGAATATGCAGATTTAGATTGGCCTGAACGTTGGCCTTCGCGGACGTCACGATGATCGTGGCGACACCTCGACGGCAA
Organism: Acidobacteriota bacterium; assembly: GCA_035593865.1. Lineage (GTDB taxonomy): Bacteria > Acidobacteriota > UBA6911 > RPQK01 > RPQK01 > RPQK01. The sequence goes on along the minus strand of DAOTAI010000170.1, from coordinate 1,512 downwards.
GTCTCTATGACCTCCCGGGTAATCACAGCATCCCCGAAGTACGCCATTTCGATGATCACTTCCCGGCGCGCCTTTCGAAGCAGGTCGATGATCGCGGTTCTAATCGCGGAATCCGGTGTATACCGGTCGCCGGGATGGAGTATGAGTCTTGCCGACGCGCCGTTCAGATTAGCCTGCGCCGACTTTCCGGACAAAAAAGCCTCTGCCAGGTTCGCGTTGCGTAACTCAATCATATAGTCACGCCACTGTCTTCCGTGGACATCCCCGACCGCCAGTTTCTCTTCAATGTTCATCCCCCCGAGAATCAAGGTCTCGCGATCGAAAACATAGCATTTAGAATGATCCCAGAGGCGGTCCTGATATTGACAGCTAACCAGCGGGTGTTCGAGCAGCCGGTGATTCGTCGCGGGACAAGTGCGACCGGTCAGGACTCCCGCCGGAACCGGCTTGAAATAAAACTGCTTAAGGAACTGGGTCAGCAGCCAGACATGTGGTGGTTGCCGATGCGGGAAAAAGCTCTGACGGTTCTCCTCGGCTCGCTCATGAATGCTCCCGAGAAGATCCTTGCGGATTCGAATTTTCACGCCTCGATTCGCAGCCGCGAGTAACTCATCGGCAATAAGGTTGCCAATCGAGTCGTTGCGCCAGATAAACATACGAATCTCGATTTCCTGGCGCGCCTCTCTTATTCTTCTCACAATCCGAGCGAAAGCGGATTCGGCACCGATTAAAGCAGTCAGAGGTAACAGCGACTCCGAAGGTGCAGGGATGATGCGCATCGCGGGAATGTCCAAGCCGAACTCCTTTAGTCTCAACGGAAAGTATAGGGGTGCCTCAGGAAGGCTGTCAAACACTGGAATACAGGTCAGCGACGTGTTTGCAGCTGTTCGCTTTTGTACGGGACGTAGTCCGGCAACTGCTGATATTATTGAACTACTATGAGAAGAAGCGGGTTCTTAGCAGTTGCAGTTTTGGGTGTGTTATTCGTTGCGGGTACTGCTTTATCACAGGAATCGAAGCCTTTGCCTAAAGCCTTTGTTGACGGAAACGGGCCTGGATGGCGTCTGCTTGGCGAAGCCGACTTCATTAATGTGAATTGCGCTCCGGACACCTGGAAATGGAAGGACGGGCTACTCACATGTACCGGTGAGCCGATCGGCGTTATGAGAACGCAAAAGCAGTACAAGAACTTCGAACTCGTTGCACAATGGCGCCACTTGCGCTCGGCCGGGAACTCCGGAATATTCGTCTGGGCGACCGAAGAAGCGCTCCAGGGATTAGAACCTGGAAAGCTCCCAAAGGGAGGCATCGAGGTTCAAATATTGGATCACGGCTATAGGGAGCAGTACGAAAAACGGTCCGGAAAGAAAGCAGATTGGTTCTCGACAGACGGCGACGTCTTCGCTGTCGGCACTTCGAAGATGAAGCCTTTCCCTCCGACCTCGCCGGACGGCTCACGAAGTTTTCCGAGGAAGAACCTCAGCAAGGGCGTCGGTGAATGGAATCACTACT
>DAOTAI010000169.1:0-10102 GCA_035593865.1 Acidobacteriota bacterium | reverse complement strand
GTGCAGTTCAAAGTGAACGGCGTCGACCAGGGCGCCGAAGACGACACCGCGCCTTATTCCACCACCTGGGATACGACCCTCGTCGCCAACGGGAGCTATGCGTTGACGGCAGTTGGCCGGGATGCAGCGGCCAACCTGGGAACCTCGCCACCGGTTACGGTGACGGTCAACAACGCCGACGTGACGCCGCCTACCGTATCGATCACACAACCTGCGGCGGACAGTCTGGTGGTGGGAACAACTGTCGTGAAGGCGGACGCTTGGGACCTGTTCGGTGTGGTCGGGGTTCAGTTCAAGCTGGATGGCGCCAACCTGGGGGCCGAAGACACGGAGGCGCCTTACCTGGTTGAGTGGGACACCACGACAGCTTCGACCGGGACACACACGTTGACGGCGGTGGCTCGCGACGGTGCAGGGAACTGGACCGAGTCGGCAGGCGTGCCGGTTAGGGTCGACAACACACCACCCACTGTGGCCGTGACCGCGCCCGCGGAGGGTGCCTTCCTGATCGGTCTGGTGACGGTGAGCGCGACGGCGGATGACAATGTCGGTGTGGTGGGCGTGCAGTTCAAACTGGACGGTGCCAACCTGGGCGCCGAAGACACCGTCGCGCCGTTCGAGGTGATCTGGAACACCGGCACCTCGACCAACGCGGTCCATACGTTAACGGCGGTGGCACGTGACGCGTCAGGAAATTGGACTGAATCGGCGGTGGTGAATGTCACTGTGGACAACGGGTCGGAGACTGTGCCGCCGACAGTGGCCATTACGACCCCGGCGGAAGCGGCCACACTGTCGGAGACGGTCCTGATAGCGGCCGACGCCATCGACAACGTGGGCGTGGTTGGGGTCCAGTTCAAGCTGGATGGCGCCGACCTGGGCGCCGAAGACTCGACATCGCCTTACGAGATGTACTGGGACACGACCACTGCGTCCGACGGCGCCCACGTGTTGACGGCGGTGGCGCGTGATGCGGCCGGGAACGTAGCTACATCTGCCGAGGTCAACGTCACGATTGATAACAGCCGGGTGGTTCTCTACCGGGAGATCTTCCCGAACAATGTCGCCGTGGGCGGCGGCCTGCTCGGGACCGACTATATCCCGGTGGCGACCGCGGGCTGGTATTTCCATTACAACGACGGCGGCGTCGAATACACGAGCACGCTGGGGGGCTCCGCCGGAACTTCGATGCGCTTTGCGCTAGCCAACGGAAGCGGGGCGCCGGTGGACGCGGTTCCGGTCAACTCGAATCCAGATCCGACTTATTACAGCGGACCGGAGGACATGGATACCGGGTTCCTGACGGTGAGTTCCGCCATAGCCCTCTATGGTCATCGTCTCTATTGGACGGATGAGTACAGTGTGGATCGTGCCTTGGTTACCGAAGTCGCGTGGAACCAGAACAACGGCTCGGGCTACCCCTTCTCGGTGGCCTTGAGAATCGACGGGAAATGGTATGTGTCGACGGATCTGTTTGTGGCCAACGACTGGTCCAGGCAGAGCCTCGTCTTGGCGAACGCTGCGGGTTGGAGGGAGCTCAACTTCGTCCCCGGAACGACGCTGGGTCTGGGGGCTGCGGCCTCGCTGCCCGTGACGGGGACGATCACGGGATTCGGCCTGTACATGGATTCATCCGCATCAAGCCAGCCGCAGCGGTTTGACTCCTTCACGCTGATCTCGAACGTAACAGCGGCAGCACCGATAATCTACAGTTCCACCAGTGCGTCCGGCGTCTACGGGGAGGAATTCAGCTACACGATCGATGCCACCGGATCGCCCACCAGCTTCGGCGCGACGGGGCTGCCGGCGGGTCTGACGCTGGACACCCAGACGGGTGTCATCTCGGGGGCGCCGGCTGAAACCGGGACGTTCAACGTCGAGTTAAGCGCTACCAATGCTAACGGGACGGGTACGGTTACACTGGTACTTACGATCGATAAAGCTACGGCCACCGTCACCCTGGGTGATCTCAACTTCGTTTACGACGGCGCGCCGCATGCAGCGACGGCGACCACGACGCCGGGAGGCCTGACGGTAACGTTCACCTACGACGGTAGCACCGTTGCTCCCATCGATGCCGGCAGCTACGCGGTGGTAGCGACTGTGGAAGATGCCAATTATGCCGGCACCGCCACGGGCACGCTGGTCATTGGAAAAGCGTCGCAGGTGATCACCTTCCCGAATCCGGGGAACAAGATGGTGAATGCTCCTCCGTTTGCTTTAACTGCGACGGCCAGTTCAGGATTGCCGGTGAGTTATGCAGTGGTGAGCGGCCCGGCTACGGTGGTCGGCGACACAGTCACGGTCACCGGTGTGGGGACGGTGATCTTACGCGCTTCCCAGGAGGGCAACGTCAACTATCTGCCGGCGCCGGAAGTGGAGGTGAGTTTTGTGGTCTCGGCCGCTCCGGTAACGAGCGTGACGGTGCCTTCGGCAACGGGAATGGGGGACATCACGGTGTCCACCAATACCCCGGGTTGCTCGTTATTTAACGTGAAGGCGAAGACCGAGGCGGAAAGTGGAAGCCCCGACCCCAGCCACGACTATCCTTACGGGCTGGTGGAGTTCTGCGTAAGTTGCGCGGCGGCCAATGTGACCATTACATTCCCCGGCAGTGTCGACGGCATGCCTTACCGAAAGTACGGGCCGACCACGCCCGGCGATGAGGGAACGCGAGGCTGGTATACCTTCAGTGATGTGACCCAAAGCGGCAACGTTGTAACGCTGCAGCTGAAAGACGGTCAATTGGGAGATGATACCGGGGTGGACGGTGTCATCGTGGACCAGGGTGGACCTGCTCAGCAGCAAGGAGCTGAACCGGGCCCGACCGCGATTCCGACCCTGAATGAATGGGGGATCATCATCCTCATGGCCCTGCTGGGACTGGTCTCGATCCACTATCTGCGGAGACTGGAAAGAGCGTGAAACCGAACGCTTACAGCCTGTTTTTGTCCTTCCGGGACAAAAGGCGGGCCGAATTTCAGCGCTTTTGCGCTTCCAAATCGGCCAGGGCCAGGAAGAACGTGATGAAGATGAAAAGAAGCTATGTCCTTTCAGTTGTCCTTTGCCTTGCGGTGTTTGTCGCCGCGCTTGCCGCGGACCCGAACACGCCGCCGCTGCGAGCCGGCATGATCGGTCTCGACACATCGCACGTCCCTGCTTTCGCTCGTCTTTTCAATGAGGCGCCGGCGGGCAGCGAACTCGGCGGCATTCGGGTCGTCGTGGGCTATCCGGGTGGCACCGACATTCCTGCCAGTCGTGATCGCGTTGGAAAATTTACCCAGATGCTGCGCGACATGGGTGTGGAGATTGTCGACACCATCCCTGATCTTCTAGCCAGGGTTGACGTCGTATTGCTGGAGAGCGTCGACGGTCGTATTCACCTGGAGGAGGCGATACCGGTCATTAAGGCCGGCAAACCACTGTTCATCGATAAGCCCTTGGCTGGCAGCCTGGCCGATGCCATCATCATTCGCGAAATGGCGAAAAAGCACAAAGTGCCATGGTTCTCGAGCTCATCTTACCGCGTCACTGGATCAATTCAGGACCTGCGCAAGAATTCGGAAATCGGGGAGATCGTGGGCGCCGCGACTTGGGGCCCTTGCTCCTACCAGCCAGGCATCCCGGATATGTTCTTCTACGGAATCCACGGGATTGAGGCTCTGTTTACCATGATGGGGCCGGGATGCCAAACCGTGGCGCGCACGCAGACCCCGGATACGGACCTTTTGGTGGGAGTCTGGAAAGGTGATCGCGTCGGAACTTACCGCGGCATCCGCAAGAACAAGGCAAGTTTCGGCGCGGTCGCTTACGGCAGCCTGGGGATTGCCCAAGCCGAACGTGGGAGCGGACTTAGTGGTTATGAGGCGCTCTGTCATGCGATCGCGCGGTTTTTCAAAACCGGCGTCACGCCCGTTACTCCGGAGGAGACGCTGGAGCTGTTTGCCTTCATGGAGGCTGCGGACGAGAGCAAGCGCCAGGGTGGCTGTGCTGTTTCAGTCGAAGCTGTTATGGCCAAGGCCCAGGCCGAGGCGAAGGCGCGGATGGAGAGACAATGAACCGTCGCCGCTTTATTTCTCTCCTGCCCGCACCGCTTGCGCTGCTGTCTCGGTGCGGATTTGAGAGGGAGACGGCGAAACTGAACGTCGTTTTCATTCTCGCCGATGATCTTGGTTGGGGTGAACTGGGTTGCTACGGGCAGGAGAAGATCCCTACTCCGAACATCGATCGCCTGGCGGCGCAAGGAATGCGTTTTACGCGGCATTACTCGGGCGCCCCGGTGTGCGCGCCCGCACGCTGTGTGCTGCTAACCGGAAAGCACTTGGGCCATGCCGAGATCCGCGGCAATCTCAACACGAAATTCCACTTTCCCCAGTTCAGCGAAGGACAGCACCCCCTCTCGGAAGAGGCCGTCACGATTGCGCAACTGTTTCAGAAGGCCGGTTACGCTACCGGCGCTGTTGGAAAGTGGGGTCTGGGGCCAGTCGGTAGCACGGGTGATCCGAATCGGAAGGGATTCGACCTGTTCTTCGGCTACAACAGCCAGGGTGTCGCGCACAGTTACTATCCCTCACACCTTTGGCGAAACGACAAGAAGATCATCATCAACCGCAACCCGGTTCCGGGACATGCTAAACAGCCTGAGGGCGAGGTACGCATGGAGGATTGGATCGGTGAAACCTATGCTCCCAAGCTCATGATTGAGGAAGCGCTTAAATTCATCGAGGCCAACCAATCGCGTCCTTTTTTCCTCTATCTTCCTTTTATCGAACCTCACGTGGCCATGCACCCGCCCCGGGAATCGGTGGAAAAATTCCCCCGTGAATGGGACACCGAACCTTATCGTGGACAATGCATGTACTTGCCGCATCCGCGTCCACGAGCTGCATACGCAGCGATGATCTCTGATCTGGATGGCTACGTTGGCCGCGTCATGGAAGCACTGGAGAAAGCCGACCTGGTCAATAACACGCTGGTCATCTTTACCAGTGACAACGGTACGACCCATCCGCTGCCGCCAGAGGAGCATTTTCACGTGGGCGGTGTCGACGCGAAATTCTTCAATAGTACGGCCGGGTTGCGCGGCTATAAGGGAAGTCTGTACGAGGGTGGGATTCGGGTGCCCATGATCGCGCGCCCCCCGGGGCGCATTGCGGCTGGGTCAGTAAGCGACGAGCCGGGGCACTTTGCTGACTGGTTTCCCACGCTGTGCGATGCTGCGGGTCTGTCGAAACCATCGGGCCTCGATGGGGAAAGCCTCTGGCCAGTGCTATGTGGCGGCCCGGCGCCAAGGCGCCGTAAACCGATAGTTTGGGCTTTTCCTGAGTACGGCGGTCAGGCGGCGGTGCTAATCGACAATTTCAAAGTTATTCGGCAAAACCTGACGACCGGGAACCCCGGTCCGTGGGAGGTCTACGATCTCTCCAAAGACCACGCCGAGGCAAATGATCTGGCAGCGCGACGGCCTGGCCTCGTTCGGCAAGCCGAAGACATCTTGCGTCGTGAGGTTGAGCACAACACGGTCTTCCCCGTGCCCATTCCTGGAATGACACCTCTAATCAGATAGCCAAGGGCACTTGAAATCTTGAGGACACGAGCTTTCAGCATGTATTTTCGACGTGACTCCCGCATCGTTGACGGCCTCGCCAGGCGCTCTTTCTTTGAAGGCGTGCAGGCTTGGGGATTTCTTGTTTTAACGAATGCCATAAAGTTAATGATCGGCGTTATCATGTTAATGGTTCCAGTTCGTGCCGCCGATCGGCCCAACATTCTCTTCGTGCTCGTCGATGACCTGCGCTTCGATGATATCGCCTGCGCCCCCGGCGCGCCGCCGTTCCTGAAGACGCCGCATATCGATCGGCTGGCCCGCGAGGGGGCGATGTTCACGAACGCTTTTGTCACCACGCCGCTCTGCTCGCCGAGTCGTGCAAGCTTCCTTACAGGCTTATACGCCCACCACCACGGGATCACCGACAACACCGATCGCAGCCCGGCGACCCACAGGCTGAACACGTTTCCCCTTCAACTGCAGAGAGCCGGTTATGAGACGGCGTTCCTCGGCAAGTGGCACATGGGGAACGACAATACGCCCCGCCCCGGATTCAGCTACTGGCTTTGCATGAAAGGCCAGGGCCAGGCGACCGATCCCGTAGTTAATGAAAATGGACGGGACATCCGGCTTCAGGGCTATGTCACCGACCTCCTGACCGAGAAAACCGAAGCCTTGCTGCGAAAAAAACGTGATGCGCCCTTCGCCATCTATCTCTCGCACAAGGCGCTTCACCCGAATACCAGGCAGGCCTCCGATGGAAGCACGTCGCCGATCAATGGCGGAGGCTTCATCCCCGCCCCTCGCCATCGCGAACTGTACCCGCTCGGGGACGTCGAAATCCCGCGTCGGCCCAATTACGGGGTCCCGCCTCTTGATAAACCAATTCTGACTCGCCGCATCGACGATCTGCCGCCTCTGGGACACGGAACCGTCATTGCAGACCAGCAGATTCTCGATCGGCTGCGCATGCTAGCCGCCGTGGACGAGGGTCTGGGTCGGTTGCTCAAGGTGATGGAGGAGGTCGGACAGCTCGACAATACTTTGATCGTTCTCGCCGGCGACAACGGCTTTTTCTACGGCGAGCACGGGCTTTACAAAGAGCGCCGCCTGGCTTACGAGGAATCGATTCGCATGCCGCTTCTGATGCGGTATCCGGCGCGAATTGCCGCCGGCTCACGCCCCGATCGCTTCGCTCTCAACCTCGATATCGCCCCAACCCTGCTGGATTTTGCGGGTGTGCCGCCATCCGCGCCAATGGACGGGCGTTCGCTGACGCCGTTGTTCGCGGACGGCGAGGCGGCATGGCGCAAGTCGTTTTTGATCGAGTATTACACCGACACGGTCTTTCCCCGCGTTCGCAATATGGGCTATAAGGCGGTCCGCACCGAGCGCTACAAGTACATCCGCTACACCGATCTCGCCGGCATGGACGAGCTCTACGATCTTCAGGTTGACCCTTACGAGCTCCGAAATATCATCAAGACGGCCGACGGCCGCGCCGTTCTGCCCGAATTGCGGACCCAGCTGAATCGCCTGGTGGAGCACCTTTCCCGATAAACCATGCAGGTTGACGCTACTAGGCTGGATACCGGGCAGGACATCCAGGCTGTCGCTGGCTAAACTCCGGAGGAAGGAAGTGGTGGCCGGCCGTTGGAGCTTGAGGCGTCCGGCAATGGCCATTGGGTGGCCCTGCTGAGATGCGCGGTTCAAGAAGGTCCTGTTTAAAGCCAAGGGAAACGGGGGAGACGTCTTGATCGCAAAACCCGGAGCTGATGATCAGGCCGGGAGGAAGAAGTCAGCCGTTGAGTAAAGCGAACCAGGAAACCTCGGCGTCTTCGCCGGGGCAGTCACCATCCCGGCACACGCGGCGCGCCCTTATCGAAAAACTGCTGCACCGCCGGCGGCCGGAGCGCTGTCTATTTCCTCGAGGATCACCCCGAGCGTTGCGCCGAGTGGATGCGTGCGCACGAGGAAGCGCAACTCGACCTCGTGCGCCAGATGCTCGCCGCCGGCGTCCGTGTGATGTGCTCAATGGACAATCTCGACTCGGCCTTCCATCCTCCGAGCTATCTCGAACGCTGCTCGGCAAGCTTCTACGAAAAAGCGGCGGCGCTCTGCCATACCTCGGGGGCCTCTTTTTTCATCCACGCCTGCGGCCGGCAGCGCGCGGTGCTGCCGCTTGTTGCCGAGCTTGGCGTGGACGGGGTCGAGGGCGTGGCGTTTCCGCCCCTGGGTGACGTTCAGCTCGACGAGGCGATGGCTCTTGGGGGCGATCGCCTCATTATCAGCGGCGGCATCAGCGCGATCGAGACCGAGACCTTTAAGACACGCGACGAAGTGCGGCGCTACGTCGCGGACTTGCTTGGGAGACTTGACGCGAATCGCCATCGCTTTATCCTGTCGGCCAGCTGTAACACCGCAATTCGCACGCCGTGGCGAGTGATCGAATGGTTCCGCGACGCATGGAAGGAACTCGGCTGCTGATTCTGTCAACGCCTCGGTAGACCACGGGTAGTCATTCAAATGCAACTCACTGTTCTTGACTGGGCAATCATCCTTGCTTACTTTGGCGGCGTCGCCGCGGTCGGTTTGATCGGCGGATTCAAAGTGAAAGGCACGCAAGGCTACTTCATGGGGAACCGCCGCTTCAGCCCGTGGGTGATGATCGGGCAGAGTTTCAGCGTCGGGACCCACCCTGAGATGATTGTCGCGGTTTCAGGCGCCGTCTATCATACCGGCGCTTCCGCCATCTGGTACCAGTGGAAAAACCTGTTCGCCACTCCCTTTTACTGGATTATGGCACCTTTATTTCGGCGGGTGCGACGCACGACGACCGCCGAGTTCATGGAGGAACGGTACGGCCCGTGGATGGCGGGCTTGTACACCCTGTTCGCCTTGAGTTTCCTGACCATCAACACCGCGACACTGCTGAAAGGAGCGGGGAAGGTAATCAACCAGGCCCTGGGAGGCGACGTTGGCGTCAATCAGGTCATCGTGGGCATGACCGTGGTTTTTATCTTCTACAGTTTCATCGGAGGGCGGCTGGCAACAGCCTGGAACATGGTGGTGCAGGGTGTTCTGATTGTCACCCTTTCCTTCATGCTGATACCGCTCGGTTGGTCTCTGGTGGGGGGGATGGATGGAATGCGGGCTGTCCTGGAGCCGTTCCGCTTTTCCATCGTCACTCCCGAAGGCATCGGCGTCTGGGTGATCGTGATGCTGACGATCAACGGCTTGATCGGGATCATGGCGATGCCGCATGTAATGGCGTCGGTGGGCACCGGACGGGACGAAATGAGCTGCCGGACCGGCTTTTTCTACGGCAACTTCGTCAAGCGATTCTGCACTGTGGGCTGGACTCTGGTTGGGCTAATGACCGCCGCTCTGGTCGCCAAAGGGGTCTTTGGGGCCGACGTCCTGCCCGACCCGGAGGACGCCTTCGGTTTCGCCGCCCGCCACCTCCTCTTCCCGGGACTGCTTGGCCTGCTGATCGCCGCCATCCTCGCCGCCAGCATGGCAGCTTGCTCCGCGTTCATGGTGGACAGCGGCGCCCTGTTTACTCAGAGCCTTTACCGCAAGTATCGGTCAAAGCCGGCTTCGGATTTCCATTATGTCTGGGTGGGGCGGATCAGCGGGTTCCTGATTGCAATGGCGGGGGTGCTGTACGCTGTGTTTCTGATCGAGCGTGTCCTTTACTCCTTTCTCCTGACGGAGACCCTGGCCACCTACATGGGTATCAGCCTGGTCGGCGGGATCATCTGGCGACGAGCTAACCGGTGGGGGGCCTTGGCCAGCGTCCTGGCCGCGTTTGCAACCAACTTCTCGCTCTACTATTTACGGGGCGAGCGTATCGATCATTGGGACCCGAACGTGTTCTTTGCAGCGCTGCTGGCCGGCTGCTTCGCGCTCTTCCTGGTCAGCTGGCTGACCCCCTCGGAAAGCGCCCGATCAATAGACTCCTTGTTTTCGAGGCTCGAGACACCCTCCGGGGCGGAAGCGAAGGGCGAGGAACCCGATCCGGCGAAGGAGGGCAAGCAACTGCTCCTGGTCAACCTTCTGAACCTCCGAAAAGGGGCGCGTGGCGCTGGCTTTCGACAGGCTTACCGAATCGATTTGGCCGGCCTGTTGCGGGGCTTTGTCTTGGTGTCCGCCCTGGTCGCCGCCACCTGGTTGCTGCTCCGCGGCTGAGGCGCAACGGCGTAGGTCCGGTTTCCAACCGGACCGGGGCCAGGATGGTCCGGCCACTGGAGTTTGTACATCTCTTCGACACATAAGACGGCCAAGGGCCGGCGCGTCGACCCCGAAGGGGGCCCCGAAGGGGTCGCGTAGCAAAGCCCCGGGTTGGCCGCGTCTTTTGCGGCCTACCCGGGGTGGGAAGGCGGCGGCCTTACAACCCTGAAGGGGCCCCCTTTGGGGTCGAGGCGGCTTCCCCGAAACCGACGTATGAACAGATCTACTTCCGCAACGCTCTTAGCGCCGCCCTGAAACAACGTGAAGATAGGCAAGGTAAAACCGGAGTCGAGGAGTAGTGTCCGTGGCGCTCACTTTGGT
>DAOTAI010000168.1:0-10149 GCA_035593865.1 Acidobacteriota bacterium | reverse complement strand
AGTCTGATTCCGTTGAATAGTTGGTGTTTGAGCCCCTCTAGCGTCGCCTCGAGTTGCTCGCAGCTCGCGAACCGCTCCTCCGGGTTTAGAGCTAATAGCCGAATAATGACATCGCCCATCTCGGATGCCCATTGGGGCACCAGTTCTTCTACAGGTGATCGATGGCCCGCTCTGATTCGAGCCCGAGTATCTTCTGGGTTTTCATCACAGAAAGGATGGATACCGAGGAGCACCTCGGACATCACCACGCCCAGACTAAACAGATCACTGCGCCGATCGAGATCCCGCCCGGGTTCGAGTTGTTCGGGAGACATGTAGGGAATTGGCTCGACCTCGGTCAACGGAGTGATCCCGTAATTGAGGATCTTGATCCCTTCGCCATCAGACCTGATGATGATGTTTTCCGGGGTAACTGCTCCGTGCACCAGCCCTCGTTCGTGACCGTAATGAAGACCTCGACACACTTGAATGAAAAGATCGAGAGCCCCTCTCACCCAATCGCGGTCATCGCTCAACGCCAACGGTTGTCGGCCTTCAAGGGCGGAGGCAAGTGTACGGCCACCAACCAGTTCCATGACCATATACGGAGCAACAGGCACCGCTGTGCGGTTTGAGATTTCGACATGTTCACCGGCGTCATAGACCGGTACGATACTCGGATGGGCAAGACGCGCACAGCGTACGGCCTCCCGGTAAAACCTCCTGGCCGCCTGGATGTCATCCCGTCCCTCGGGCCAGACTTTGATGGCTACCGTCCTTCTCAACTGCTGGTCAACAGCTTTGTAGACGGTTCCTCCCGGCTTGATCTGTGAATCCAGCTTGTAACGACCGGCTATAAGGTCGGACATCGGTTCATTCCGAAATGCTGCCCGTTAAGGGAGAAGTAATAAGTTAAATAAGCATAACGCAGTGCTGCCTGCCTGTTAAGGAAGCGAGCGGACAAGCGGAAACAAGACAGACGAGTATATCCCGCTGATGGCGCGGATCGCGCGGATGACGCGGATTAGCCGTTTAGGGGTTACCGGTTCGTTTTAACGCAGCTCAAGGATTTGCTTGTCAGCTAACAAACGCTTTCTGAGCTTTCCGTAATCGACATCTTGCACCGCACAGCCATCATCAATTGCCAGACTGGCGGCGGTAGCAGCCGACTGGCCAAGAATCATGAACACCGGTTCCATCCGAATCGATCCGTAGGCGATATGCGAGGTGGAAAGGCAAACTGGCACGAGCAGGTTTTCACACTCCGACCGCCTGGGTATTATGGCCCCGTAATCGATCGGATAGGGACCGCCCGGGTTAATCTGAATATCCCCCTCGTTGCGAACGCTGCCGGACGAATCGACATAGCGCTGCACGTTATGGCTGTCCATATTGTACGATCCCATTCCAATCGGTCGCGGAGTGGGCAGCTTGCGTCGCAAATGGTTTTCAGTAATGACGAAATCACTGACCATTCGCCGGGCCTCGCGAATATACAGCTGGTACGGCCAGTTGCCGTTGTCCACGAATTCGTCCTTGGCCAAACCAAAGAGCCTTATCCTTTCTGCCACATCAGATGGGACCCGTGGATCGTTGGCCAGGAAATACATGAGGCCTTTCTGGTAGGTCTCGTGCTCCTTAATGATTTCGGCACGCCGCTCGTAACTGGCTTCCGGATAGTCGTAATTCATCCCGATGTTGTCGGTGCTGAAGGGCCCATGGTTGTTGGTGTCCGTTTTGCCGTTCGGAATGCGGTCGAACTTGTTGAAGACGCCTCTCCACCCCGTGTCCAGAAGTCGCAAAAGCAACTCGTACTGACGCGGATCGTAGCCGTCCGGTTTGGGAAAGGGGACCCGGTTTTCTGGAACATCGGTCAGACACATGCGGAAACAATAGGCTTGAACCCGGTGGTCTCCCTCTCCGTCACGTCCGGGCGGACCGGGCTGGATCCGCGGGAGCAGGCCGCTCGCCGGATTGCCAGGCTCGACGTAAGGGTCAACGAACCCCGGGAATTGATGGTAAATCGCTTTTACCGTCTGCACGCCATTCAGGGTTTCGTTATACTTGCTGTTTGACTCTCGCCCCACGGTGTAGGAGACACCTGCCAGAGCCATCAAATCGCCCTCGTAAGTGGCATCAATGAAAACTTTGCCGGCATAAGTCTCCCCACTGAGCATGCTGATCGACACAATTCTGTTTCCGTTCTTTTTTATGCCTTTCTGGCGGTCAAGCCATTGATTCCGATGAACGGGAACGCGGTGTTCCTTTAGCAGGTTTTCGAAGACCTGCTCGGCGACATGCGGTTCAAATAACCACATGGTCTTGTCTGCGTTGTCCATCGCCGCCGTGCCTTGGCCCCGATTGTCGAACTGATCTCTTTGCTGCCAAACCCAGGCGTCTGGCTGCTGGTAATGACGCCAGATCCTTCTGTAGAAGTCCCGCGCCAGGCCGCCGATAGCCGAGGTCTTGCCGGAATCGGTAAAGCCCAGGCCGCTTGAGCTAAGACCGCCGAGATGCTTTTCCGGGCAGACAATGACAACCGACTTGCCCATATCCGCCGCCTGAACGGCGGCTATTACTGCCGAGGACGTTCCACCGTAGATCACAACGTCGTACTCAGATCCGGCGGCAAGCCCCAGCGAACCGATGAAAACAAGCAGGAGCAACAAGAGGGAAAGGAGTGATTTCATGGCAACTATAGTGTACCCCTCAGCGGTCAGCGCTTGAGAATTTTGTTAAGCGCCCGTCTCACCCGCGTAATCCGCGTTATCCGTTCTATCCGCGGGTCTCCTTGCCCACGGATAACACGGATAACGCGGATTACGCGGATGAGCACGGCGGCACTATTAAGGATGGGGGTTTGGCCCAAAAACAAGCCACCGGTCGAAACGGCCTTGAAATGGCACGTTCGAGGCCAGCTGATCGATGATTCGTTGATCGCGGGTGCGGACCAGGAAGTAATCGGTTCCGCGCCCGTGGATTTCGTAATCAAAGGCGGAATGATGCCATTCCCCGGGGACTTTAGGAAAAGGGTGTTTCCGGTACTTCAGAGGGAAGTGCCGTATGTGAGCAACCGAGTACGGGTTAGTGCCGCCTTTGCGGAAGTTATACCAGGTGGCCGCGTGAAGATACGCGCTGTTGTCAAACCAGTCGCTCTCGAGATCCGTGATGACCGGCTGAAGACGCTGTGCTTCCGGAATTGAATCAATCGCACGCTCAAGTTCAGCGCCTTCTGCCTGAAAACCGGCCATACGCCACAACTCGCCTCCGCCTGCAAGCAGGCACGCAGCTACCACGAGAGCCAGGGTCAGGCGCTTCCTGGCCCAGCCTGACGGTGCCGCAGCGAGCAGGAAAAACCCCAACGGATAAGTGAAATGGAAGGAGATAAATATGCCTTCGGCGACTTGAGTGGGCGTCCCTATCCACAGGATGACCATGATCGGGCACACGGCGCCGAGGCGCGGTGAGATTCGGAATCCCGTTCTCCAAGCGAGCACGAAGGCGCACAAGACGATCGCCCACGCGACCAGCGTCTCGGCCTGGTATCTCCAGACGCCAGAAGACGGATCGTACAAGAGGTTGAACGAAAGAAGAACGGAAGTGAAATGGAACAGCGGAAAATCGTAACTCCAGTCGAAGGAAGAGACATTGACGACGCGATTGTTTGCCAGAAACCAGGCCAAGTGAAGAAGGGCCGGTAAGGCCGCCACGAACAGGAACAAGACTCGCCGGCGTCCGGTCCACAGCATAACCTGAAGCCCCATTACGAAGAGAAGGATGCCAAATGGCAGGATGTGTGAGAAGTAGACCAGCAGCAAAAGCACCGAGAGCCACGCGGTCAGGAGGATCGCCCGACGCCGCGGGGCTTGTGTAATGGCGATTGAGACCCCTAAAGCGAGGAAGAAGAAAGGCATGGCGAACAAGAACGGGAGCAGCCCGACCTGAAAGAAAAACCCGTACATCAAGATCGTGGCAGGCAGTGCCTGGACCTCCCAGCCCGGTTCGACTTTTCGCAGCCAGTAGGCGAATGCCGGAATCACGCCGACAACCGCGATTGTCAGGTAAAGACGTGTTGCCTTATCCGCGTCCAGCACAGGGGAGAGCGCGGAAGTAAACCAAAAGTAGGTGGTGGCAAAGGGCTGAGTCGGTAGCTCGATAGCGAAGAATTCGGTGTAGCGGGTATCTCCGGTCTTTGCAGCAACCATCGTCTGCGCGGCCAGGAGGTATTCCGGCAGATCCATCAACGGGAGGTGGCGGAAAAGCCAAATCACAGCCAAGCCGCAGGCCAGGGAAACGGCAAGGGCTATCATCCAGACTTGATTCCAGCCAAACGAGCGCTCCAGATCCGTTTTGGTCACGCTGCCAATGATAACGGAGCTAGTTGAGTTCAGGGCTTACGAATTTGGTTTTAGTCCGGGTTTGTAGTGTCGCCTTGTTGGAAGGTCTTACATCGGTCACCTGGCAATAATGGGCCGATGGGCTAACTGCCCGGCTAAAGCGGGGACTACAAACTTTCGATCCCGGCTGCCCTCCCGTTTGTAGTCCCGCCCCCAGGTGGGCTTTAAAATGTTCAGTCGGCAAGAATTGGCCGATGGGCTAACGGCCCGGCTAAAGCCGGTACTACAAACTTTGGATCTAGGCCACTCCTCGTTTGTCGTACCGGGCTTTAGACGGGTCTAGCGGGTCATGTGGTAACAATGCAGGTACTACGAACCCCACGATCACCCGATTTCGGCGTTAAAAGGCGAACTGCACCCGGTTGAACAGCGTGTGTTCGTCTTCGAGCCCACCGCCGGATAGCCGGTTGACTTCGTAATCGACGCTGAACTTCACACTCCGGTTCGGATACCAGTTCAGGCCGATGCCCAGGTTCAGTGCCTTGTCCGCATTTCCGACCGGGCTAGCAAATACAGGAAAACCCTCCTCGTCGATGGCCAGCCGTCCGGCACGCGCCACCACTTCAAACGCACCCCAGGCGCCCTCCGATGGATTCAGACTCCGCCGTGGACGCAAGCCCCGATACGAGTTTTCTTCTCCCGTCAAGACTACGCTGCCCATGACCTGCCAGGCATGGTTACGAATGTCGCCTCGAACCTCCCCGTTTCGCAGTCTCTGAGAGGAGACCGCCCATTCGGCGAGAACCCCAAATGGACCATAGTAGTAATAGCCCTGTGGAGTGAAACGCCACACTCGTCCGTCGTTGGCCGTCCCGGGAGCGAAACGCAAGAACGTCTGCTGCCCGGTTGTACGGTAGCGGCTTGGCGTCCCTTCGTGTTTTCCGTATGTGCCAGCCAGGCCAATGCCCAGTCCTTTGAGCGCCGGCGACGTAAAAGGGCGCGCGAAGACACGGGCAACCGTGTCTTTTCCGTCATCAACGTCGGTGACGACGCTGCCACCGTCTGTGGTTCCGTTGAAGATGCCAAGGGCGTATTCCAGCCGGTCGTCAAGCAGATTGCCATGCAGTTCCACGCCGATATCACGATTGGGAACAAGCGAGGTTGGCAGGCCTCGCTCGGGGAACATCAGTGCGGTGGCCGACTGCAGGCGCTCAAGTCCCGTCGGCGATTTGACTTTACCCGCCAGTATCTGGACCTCCGGCAGGATCCTCCAGTTGAAATAGGCGTCGAACAGCGTCGCACTGTCACCGGCAAAGTCCGGCATCAAGCGGAACTCGAAATCACGGAATACGGTAAGCTCCAGGACGGGGCGGATGCGACGCAGCAGGAAGCTGCGATTGGCATCGATCCTGGCGTCTCCGAGATAAGTCCGGCTATCGGCTTGAAAATACCCCCGGACGTTCAGTCGCACCTCGCCGCCAGATTCGACGGAGAGGCCTCGATCGCCGAAATTCACCGCAGGGGATTTCCTATCGGCCGAAGACTGTTCCTTCCCCGAAGTCGGGGATGGTTGTGATGCTCGATCACTCTGACTTCGGAGTGATCTCACCTCCTGCTCCAAAACGCGCAACTGGTCCTGCAATTGGCGAATCCGTGCTTCCAGCTGCTCGGTCTTATCCTGGCCGCGCGCGGTTACAGGGATCGAGAGCAACAGAACGATGCAACCAAGTCGAGTCATAAAAAGCGTTCTCATCTGTTTCTCCTTCAAGACCATGCTTTTTCACGAAATCCCCACTGACTGACTAGGAATTTTGGATACACGATAGCGGTGCTTCCGGTATTGTCCTCTTCGCTATACCTCTTCTTGAGGGACGACGAGTACGGGGCGATTCACCCGCTTGAGCACTTGGAGGGTGACGTCTTCGGGCCGAAAGAACGACGAAGAGTAGGGCCCGTGTCCGCCCATTATCAGCAAGTCGAAATCTCCGTCGGATGCCTCGCCGAGAATGGCATCAACCGTATTCGGAGATTCCAGGAGCTTGCTTTCGACCTGAATATCAAGACTGGCAAGTGTGGAAGACGCGTTGGCGACGTGTCGGCGACCAACGGTGTTGTCCGTCTGCGGGGCGAACACATGAAGCAAAGTAACTGCAGCGCCAATTCGCCTGGCGACCCAGGCGGCCAGCCTGATGTCGTGCTTGCCGGGTTCCCCACCCGCAGTGCAGACCAGGATACGCCTGATTGGCCGGAACTTGCCGGACATGATCAGGAGTGGCACTTCGGCCTTTTCAAGGATGTTGGTTAGCGTCTTCGTGATCCCCAGATGCGAGAACCTCACTTCTGGCTTGGGCTTTGAGAGCAGGAGCAGATTGTAGGTGTTAGCTGCTTGCTCCCGTACCAGGACGTTGCCGCTTCGACCTTGCGGGAGAAGGACAGAGACGGCGCCATCAAGATCGACCTCCGCCAGTCGTTCCTGGACTTCCCGGCGCACCTTCTGATCACTTTCATGCTCCTTCCGGTTTCTTAGAACAGTCAGGCTTCCGTCGATTTTCGCGCCCAGCCAGCCGGCCATTTTCAGGTGTTCATTTCCATCACTCGCTGCATTGTCAAAGACGAGCAGGTGGGGTCGGGGCGGCGCCAGGAAGCTCCATTGGCTGAGCGAGACCCAATACTGTTGCGACTCAAGAGGCAGATCGGAGGGTAGTTCGCCTTCCAGGATCCAGTCTTCCTGTCCGAATTTGGGTTGGGGGGCAACTTGTCGACACCCTGGCAGTCTCGGAACGCGAACACGAACGCGACGGATGGAACCGGCGAAGACTTGCTCAATGATCTCACCCCTTCCCAGAACTGGCCTTCCATTGTGCGGCCGTTCCTTGTCGAGGCAGAGGTGTTCGGGCCGGAAAAAGAGTTGCACTCGTTGGCCTTCGGCGCTTCTATACTCCTCGGGAACCGGGAGGATGGCGCCAAAAAGCCCGGACGTAGCTGGTCCCGACAAAAGGTTTCCGCCCCCGAGGAAAGTCGCGACATAATCAGAGCGCGGACAACGATACAGATCTTCGGGATGACCGATTCCCTGGAGTCTCCCTCGCTCTAGAACACCGATCCGATCACCCAGCTCGAAAGCCTCTTCCTGGTCGTGGGTAACCAGGATTGTCGTTACATTGAGTCTTTTCTGCACTTCTCTCAGGGTACGGCGCAGATGGCCCCTGATCTTCACGTCCAGGGCGCCAAACGGCTCATCCAGCAGCAGAACTTTTGGCTCATGGGCAAGTGCCCGGGCCAGGGCTACTCGCTGTTGCTGGCCGCCTGAAAGCTGCCGCGGCATCCGGTTGCCCAGACCTGCCAAGCCCGTCAATTCAAGAAGTTCTTCGACACGCCGGATCCTCGAGGGTCGCGCTACTCCCCGTATCTTGAGTCCAAATTCGATGTTCTGAGCCACCGTCATGTGACTGAAGATCGAGTAGTTCTGAAAGACGAAGCCGATTCCCCTCTGCTGAACCGGGGCATAGGTCATGTCAGTGCCGTGGATGACGATTCTTCCTTCGTCGGGATAAGTCAGCCCGGCGATCATTCGCAGGATTGTGCTCTTGCCGCTGCCGCTCGCTCCTAGAAGGACCAAAAGCTCGCCGTCAAAGACTTCGAGAGCAAAGCGGTCAACCACCAGGTGGTTTCCGAATCTCTTTGAGACTTCGTCGAGAACGATAGACACTGACTACCTCCTTTGCCCGGTTCTTTTCTTTAAAAGCTCGATCAGGATCAGGGTGCCGAAAGAGACGACTGCAAGCACCAGGGCCATGGAATACGCAGCGGCGTAGTTGCGATCGTCCATGGATCTGAAAATGAACAGGGTTGCCGTCTCGGTCATGCCGGAGACCCCGCCGCTGACCACCAGGACGGCGCCGAACTCACCCAAGGCGCGCGCAAACGTCAGCGAGATGCCGTAGAGCAAACCCCATCGAATGGCCGGCAGTGTGACTTTCCGGAAGGTTTGCCAGCCAGTTGCGCCCAGCGTATGGGCCGCTTCCTCCTGCTCAGTCCCCAAGTGACTGAGGACAGGCATGACCTCTCGGACAACAAAAGGCAACGAGACGAAAACGGTCGCCAGGAGCATACCGGGCAGGGCGAAGACGATCTGGATTCCAAGGGCATCCGGCAAGAATCTCAGCCAGCCCTCCCGGCCGAAGAGCAGAATCAGCATTAGGCCCGCAATTACGGGCGAAATCGCGAATGGCAGGTCAACCAGCGCGTTCAGCAAGGCCCGACCTCGAAAGCGGTGACGGACCAAAACCCAGGCGGTTACGAGCCCCAGCACGGCGTTCAAACCACTGGCTGAGATTGCGAGCAGAAGCGTCAGTTTCAAGGCGTGAAGAGCATCCGGGGAAGTGATCTCTCGAAGGGTTGCAGAGACACCGCTCGAAAAGGCGCCCCAGCTGATTGCCAGGAGTGGAGCAACAACCAGAAGAGCCGTGTATGTCAACACGATCACGACCGGGAGCTTAAACCCACGTCCAGAGAAATGTGGCCTCCCCAACTCCCTGTCAGCGATTCGCATCTCGAGACTCCTTTCTCCTCTGCCTCCAGTCGACGACCAGTACCAGCAGGAAAGAGATCGACAGCAACAACACCGACATCGCGCTCGCTGCCATGGTGTTGTGCGATTCAATTAAGCCGAAAACATGAACCGGACCGGTCAGGGTACGCCCGGGAATGTTTCCCGAGACAACGACAATGGATCCGAATTCGCCGATCGCCCGGGCAAAGGTAAGCAACGCGCCGGTCACGATCGCCGGGAAAATGGCTGGAAACAGCACCTTCCAAAAGGTGGTCCAGGATGAAGCGCCAAGCGTGTAGGCCGCCTCTTCCTGGTCGAGCTCAAGGGCAAGCAGCACTGGCTGCACGCTTCGAACCACGAACGGATAGGTCACCATGAGCAGCGCTAACACAATCCCAGGCTTTGCAAAGACAATCTCGACGCCCTGGGCTGCGAACCAGCTACCCGCCATACTCTGAGGGCCGTACAGGACGACCAGCATGACTCCGGTCACCAGCGTGGGTATCGCGAAGGGGAGATCAATGAGCGCATTTAAGATCTGGCGGCCGGGGAAATCGTACCGGACCAGAACATAGGCAGCGAGAGTACCCATCACCGAGTTGATCAGAGTCGTCACCGCTGCAGTTACCAGGGTCAGTCGCAGTGCGGCCAAGGCGACAGGCTCGGTCACAGCGCCCCAGAAACGCAGGAGCCCCTCTTCCAATCCTGCATGGACCACTGCGGCGACGGGTAACGCGATCATGATGACCAGGTAGGCCATGGCCGTTCCGCGCAGCCCCCAGCGCCCCCACGGCCTCCCGACCTCGCAAGACACGCGATTTTCGAGTCGAGCTACTGAACTGCTCATGAGGATGATCCGTGACGCTTCTGATAGACCCTTGTGTAAACGCCTTCGGGACCGAAAATCTCCTCGGTCACCTTGGGCCATCCACCCAGATAGTCAATCCTCCAGAGGTCTTGAACCGGGGGGTAAGTCGTCTCGACTTCCTTCCCTATCTCAGGATCGACCGGTCTCAGGCCATACTGCGCGAAAGCGCGCTGGGCATCGGCGCTCCAAAGGTATTCCAGGAAAGCTTCGGCCGCTTCTCGGACTCCGTGCTTGTCCACGTAAACGTCGACGATCGCGGCAGGATTCTCGATCAGAATCGTCGACCGCGGGATAACGTATTCATACTCCTGTCCGGCTTGCTGCCCGACCAGTACCTCGTTTTCATAGGTGATGGCTACGTCCCCAATCCCCTTTCGAAAGTTGTTATCGACTCACGGGCACCTTTGTCCATG
>DAOTAI010000167.1:0-10157 GCA_035593865.1 Acidobacteriota bacterium | reverse complement strand
GCAAGCCCAATAGAAACGCGGCGACGTGATTGTAGTCGTTCGCTCCCGGGCCGCCGTTCAGCGATGTAACTCCGCCGATAAAGCGAAAACCTCCTTGAGCCGGAAATTCGGCTCCCGGGAATTCCGGCTGGGTCTGGTTCATGTGCTGCTTGGCCAGTTCGCCGCCAAACCGGACGTTATGCTTGCCCCTTGTCCAGTTCGCATTGCCGGCCCACTGGAACTGCGGATCGCGACGGTAGTACGGCATGAAGTTGTTGGGGATGCCGATGTCGGCGAAGCCGTCGATGCGGATGCGAGGCCAGCCACCCTCGAATCTCCGGGTTCCATTGGTGCCGGGAATTCCCAGCAGATCCAGCCCGACTTTCTCGTCCAACCGGGCCTGTTCGGAATTCGTGTCTTTGCGGGTGTAACCGAAGTTGCCGTCCACTACAAAAGTGGGACTGAAGACGTAGGTGGCTGCAAACGTGGTTCCATAGGTTCCGCCGTGGGACGACTCCGAGTTCCCCCCTGCTATGGCAGGACCGATCAACTCATTGCCGAAAACCGTCGGCGCGAACATCTCGAAACGCAGTATGCTGAACCGCCCAAAGACGTTCAGTTTGCTGTTAACGTGCCAGTCAACCTTGCCGTCGAACACGCTGCGATCGAAACGATAGACACCGCCGACATAGTAGTTGTTGGTTAACGTATCGTCGAAAGTCGGAGGCGGCATCATTTCGAAGATCCGCCGCGAAACCGGGTGAATTCTCTCGGGCGGGATGATGTTGTCGGGGAACGGTATGCGGCCGGTTCCATCAGGGTTGCCCGTCAATGGATCGTAGATCGGGCGATCTGACGCCGACATATCGCCGGATCGCATCGCCATAGTCGGGATGTCTGCCAGGGTTGACGCAAAACTCCGTTCAGGGGTCGCTTCGAAACTGCCAAAGAAGAAGAGCTTGTCCCGGATGATCGGTCCTCCCAGACTCCCTCCGTACTGATTCACTATGTACTTGGGATTTCTCTCGCCCTGAGGCAGGAAAAACGGCTTGGCCATGAGCCCGTTATTGGTGTTGTACCAGAAGGCGGTTCCATGGTAGTCGTTGGTACCGCTCTTGATCTGAACGTTGATAGCCGCTCCGCCGGCTAATCCCTGTTCGGCATCAAAGCTGTTGGTTACCACGTTTACCGTTTCGATCGCTTCCAGTGAGGGAATGTAAACCGTGATGTGCGGTAGCCAGATATCAAACTGGCTGGCGCCGTCGATCCGGATGTCGTTCGAACTTGCGGTGGTGCCGTTGACGTTGAATTGGAGCGCTCGAGACGGGTTGGTGGGAACCGAGTGAGCGTTGGTTGGAGTACTGAATCCCGGAAGGGTTCCAAAAAGAGTCTGGTAGTTGCGACCTACCGGCACTGGAAGGTCCTCCAGTTCCTTCGCCGGCAACTCGGCCCGCACTTCCGCGCGATCCGTCTGAAGCAAGGTAGAGGCGGATGTAACGGTCAGGCTCTCCGCCACTCCGCCAACTTGCAGAATGACCGGCACGCGGGTGACCGAGTTCAAAGTGACCTTGACTCCCCTGTCCTCGAAGTCGTTAAAGCCGGGCATGGCCACTTTCAGAGTCCAGATGCCCGTTTGGACCGTCGAGAAATCGTAACGTCCCGCCTCGTTCGTGATTGTCGATCGGACGCGTCCGGTCTCATTATGCGTGATCGTTACCTCAGCTCCCGGAACTGCCGCGCCGGTCTGGTCGGTTACGTTACCTGTGATTGAACCATAGAGAACCTGCGCCATGACGGCGCCCGACGAGACAGCGAAAACGACCGCAACGACCAAGGCGAGCACGACACATCGGTTCATGGCGAACCCCATGAGTTCTTTCACCATGCGTCGCTCCTTTCGTGGAAGGTTAAGGTTTGTCGGTGAGGCAAGGGTCTCGGAAAGCGTAGGGGGCGAAGACACAAAGCGCGCCACCTTTCGTGGCTCTCCATACTCCCCACCTGGGCCTGGGATCCCAAAGACGTGATACTAGAATCATTAGATCGCTTCTCCGACATTGATGTCAATAACCGAAGCATATTATCGTAAGTGGTAAGACAGGCGGGGGATAGAATCGATTTTTGGTCGGGCCGGTTCCCATGCTTCTTCCGCCTTGAAGCCCGCAGATACGAGGACGCCGGCCGGTTTCTTTAGAGGATCTTATGTGGTTTCTGCAACTCATCTCAATGACTCTTGTCGCGTTTTCTGGCATGTGGGCGCCGGCCTTCGATCCAGGAAAACCCAATTCCGCCGGCACGGCGTGGCGGCACTACGGTCACGATGCCGGGGGAACACGCTTTTCCCCCCTGTCCCAGATCAACCGGTCAAACGTTGGTAAGTTGACGGTCGCCTGGACCTATCGAACTGGGGAAGTGGCACTCGGGAACAAGGATCGGGCTTTCGAATGTACCCCCCTGGTGGTAGGTGACACTCTTTATCTTTCCACGCCATCCAGCCGAGTGATCGCTTTGGATGCGGCGACTGGAGCTGAGCGTTGGGTTTTCGACCCGCAGGAGGGAAAAAAAGACAGACAGTTTCTGCAGCACCGCGGCGTTGCGTTCTGGGAATCTGGGGACAAGCGAGACCAACGAATCCTTTACGGGACTCTTGACGGGAAGCTGATCGCCCTGAATGCACGGACTGGAAAGCCGTGCCCCGATTTCGGGCAAAAGGGCTGGGTGGATCTTCGTAAAGGCGCCGCAGAACGCTGGCCTGATTTGCAGTATGGGGTTACGTCGCCTCCGGCGATTTACAAGGACCTGGTGATTGTGGGATCCCTGGTCCCGGAGAGTCCCGGCAAGGGACCGAGCGGCGTGGTTCGCGCCTTTGATGTTCGATCAGGGCAGCTGATCTGGAAGTTCAATACAATCCCCGAAACCGGCCAGCCCGGATCGGACACGTGGACCGAGGGCGCCACCCAGGACCGGACTGGCGCCAACGTCTGGTCGATCATGAGCGTTGACGAAGAAAATGGTCTGGTTTTCCTGCCGATTGGGTCGGCGGCTTACGATTTTTACGGAGGCGACCGAAAGGGATCGAACCTTTACGCCAACTCGCTGGTTGCCCTTGAGGCGGCCACCGGGAAGATTCGTTGGCACTTTCAGGCGGTGCATCATGACATCTGGGACTATGATCTGCCGGCTCAGCCGATGTTGGTCACGCTCAAGCGGGAGGGTCGGTCGGTCCCGGCCGTGGTGCAGCTGACCAAAATGGGACTGGTATTTGTTTTTAATCGAATCACCGGCGAACCGCTTTTTCCGATTATTGAGAAGCCGGTGGCGGTGAGTGAAGTACCTGGAGAAGCGACCTCTCCTACCCAGCCATTTCCTACGAAACCTGCTCCGTTGTCGCGGCTCTCGATGACGGAAAATGACATATCGGATGTCACGCCAGAATCTGAAAGCTACTGTCGAGAGCTGTTCAAACGAACCAGCGGTCGTTCGATTTATTCCCCTCCGGGCTTGGGCCTTACACTTTATCTGCCCGGCACCTTGGGTGGGGCGAACTGGTCCGGTGGCTCGTTTGATCCTTCTACGGGTATTCTCTACGTGAACAGCAATGAAGTCGGCGCGATCGGCTACATGGCTCCCCAACCTGACCAATCCCCGATGCCTTTTCGACGAACCAGTGAATGGGGAGAATACGCCCGATTCTGGGATCCCAACCGATGGCCCTGTATCAAGCCGCCCTGGGGATTGCTTCATGCTATCGATCTGAATTCCGGGGAAAGAGTCTGGCAAGTTTCCCTGGGCATTGTTGAGGAACTCGAAGCGCGAGGCGTGAGGCAGACTGGCACCCTCAGCCTGGGTGGAACTATTGTCACGGCGGGAGGCCTGGTGTTCATTGCAGGCACTAACGACGCGCGTTTCCGGGCCTTCGATACCTCGACCGGGGTCTTGCTTTGGGAAGCGCGCCTGGAGGCCGGGGGACATGCCACACCCATAACCTTTCTCGCGGGAAAAGGTCGCCAATACGTGGTAATCGCTGCAGGCGGAGGCGGTTACTTCAGCAAGAAGGTCTCGGATGCGGTGGTAGCCTTTGCCTTACCTCAGAAGGACTCGTAGGGAGGTATTACCCGCGAATAGCGCGGATGACCCGGATGGGGCCGATCGCTTAAACTCCATTTAGGGACTCGTGTATGATCTGCTGACAAGCTCTTTCCGAGGGGGCTGATGAGATTCATGAGATCGAAGCTGTTCCTGTTCACTGTCCTGCTGCTGTTGATGGCTCCCGACACGGGGTTGGCGGATCGGGTCGCCCCGCAGAAAGACGAAAGTGAGCTCAGCCGTCGCGAACTCTGGATGAAACGCCGGGAGGAAAAGCGAGCACGGATAGAACCGGCTCGCCTGAGCGGGTTCGAAAGCGGGATGCTTTGGCTGGAAACCAGGGGTTTACGCGAAATCCTGAATTTCAATTACCACGGCTTCTACCCAAGGTTCGCTTCATTGAGCACCGGGTCAGGGCTGGCGCCGGGTGTACGGTACTGGAAACCCAGCCTGGGCGGGTCCCCACTGGATTTTCAACTGGCCGGCGCCTGGTCTTTGCGCGGATATCGCCATTACAGCCTGCAATTCGGCCAGATTCAGAAAAGGGGTCAGGTCTTCAGCCTCGAACCGGTCGGAATCGGCGCCGCCGGGCAGTTTGACGAGATGCAGCCCAAGAAGGAAGGGTTTTTCACCTACCTTGATTTGACGTATCGAAATTACCCCCAGGAAGACTTTTTTGGGATCGGTCCTGACTCAAGGCCTGAAAACCGAACCGACTATGGCCTGGAGGACATGAGTTGGGATGGAGTGGTTGGGTGGCAACTGAATCGATGGCTGGGGGTAGGGGCCAGAGTCGGCTATCTACAAGTCAACGTCGATCCTGGAACCGACTCTCGCTTCCTCAATACGCATCTGCTGTTCTCCGACGAGACTGCTCCAGGTTTAATCCGGCAGCCCGACTTTTTGGATGTCAGCGCGGCTGTCATGATTGATTACCGCGATCGGCCCGGAAATCCGCACAAAGGCGGGATGATCGGGGTTTACGTTTCGCGGTTCGACGAGAGGTCCGGGAGCGCTTACGAATTCAACCGCCTGGCGGTGGACATACGCCAGTTCATCCCTCTCTTCTCTGAACAACGCCGGATAGCGCTCCAGGTTTTCGGGTCAGCGGACAGTCCCGATGAGGGCGCCCAGGTCCCGTTTTACCTTATGCAGACGCTGGGAGGCAGCGATGCTTTGCGCGGTTTTCGAGAGTTTCGTTACCGGGACACGCGACTGCTATATTTCTCGGGTGAATACCGCTGGGACGCGTCCCCGGCTATCGAGTTGGCGCTCTTCTATGACACCGGCAAAGTCTTTAGCAATCGGTCTGATTTCGATCTGGAGCATCTGCAAAAGAGCTGGGGCGGGGGAATACGTTTGAAAACGCCGCGCTCGGTAGTCATGCGGTTCGATATCGGGCGAAGCCGGGAAGGTACACGTTTCTTCTTTAAGTTCGGCCCCGCTTTCTAGAAAGGTTTAAATGAGTAAGCAAAAGCGCCTCGCTCTCATGCCTGTTCTAGTGATGCTGTTTGCCTCCGGCGTCCAGGGACAGAAATTCCGAAGCGACGATCCGGTCTGGGAAGATCCGGACCGCCAGCCGATCCCGATGCCGGCAGTGATTGACGACAGGAGCATGGTCGTCGATTTCCTCGTGAGCACCTTCACGAACAGACCCGACGAAGAGGTTCCCCGGGCCGAAAACATCAATACCCTCGGAGAGGTTCCCGACTCGTCCTGGTTCACGAACAGGATGACCCTCCGAAGTATGTCGATTCCCGAACTGGTCAAAGGACCGGATAGCCGTGACGGACCGGATATGTCCAAACCGTGGACGATCATTCGAGGCAAAACCCAGGGGATTACCCCGGGCTTTACGATTGTCGACGGCAGAGGCGATACCTATTTCATCAAGTTTGACCCGCCGGGCCACGCTCAGCTGGCGACCTCGACGGAAGTCATCTGCACGAAGTTCTTTCATGCCTTTGGCTATAACGTTCCGGAATACTATCTGGCCAGGATCCGCCGAGAGGACGTGCAAATCGGGAAAGATGCCCGCCTTACCGATGAAAACGGCGTAAAACGCGCCTGGACTGAAAAGGATGTAGATCGGATTTTTGAAAGGGTTGCCGTAGAGGATGATGGGACCGTCCAGGTGGTGGCAAGTCTCAAGGTTGACGGCACAGTCGTTGGTCCCTTTAAGTATTCCGGCACCCGTTCAGATGATCCGAACGATATTTTCCCCCATGAGAACCGCCGGGAACTGCGCGGCCTTCGGCTCCTTGCCGCCTGGCTGAACCACGACGATTCGCGCAGTATGAATACTCTGGACGCGTATGTTGAGCCGGGATACATCAAGCATCACCTGAGTGATTTCGGATCCTGCCTGGGGAGCGGGAGCGTTCGTATCCAGGGCCGCCGGGCCGGAAACGAATACATGCTGGAATGGAAGCCCATCTTGAAAGCCGCGCTTACTTTTGGAATCTGGGATCGGCCCTGGCGCTACGTCGACTATCCCACGTATCCCTCGATCGGTCGTTTCGAAGGCGATTACTTCCAGCCACATCTCTGGCGACCCGAGTACCCGAATCCGGCATTTGAACGAATGCAGAACGGCGATGCCTTTTGGGCATGCCGTACTATCGCGCGTTTCACCGACGAGATGATCCGGGCGATTGTAAAGACCGGGCAACTGAAGGACCGCGAGGCCGAAGAGTACCTGATCACGACACTGATCAAGCGCCGTAAGAAGATTCTGCAACACTACCTCGGCAGCATGAATCCGCTGGCTGATTTCGAAGTCAATTCAGCTGAGGGACGCCCGGTTCTTCGATTCAGTAACCTGGGAGAAGCCTGTGGCGTTGGTGAGGCTGAATCGTACGAATATCAATGGTTCTCCTTCGATAACTTAACCGGAGCGAGGACCAGCCTGGGGCCGGTCGAGGTTGTGGCGCCACCCGAGTTGCGCATCCCAAACGACCCGGGAACAGGCTATTCCGTAGTGTTAATCCGCACTCTCTCCCCCGATAGGAAAGACTGGAAGAAGGCCGTCAACGTCTACCTGGATCATTCGCCGCTCCGGGTCATAGGAATCGAAAGGGAGTAAAGCCAGAAGCCAGAAGCCAGAAGCCAGAAGCCAGAAGGTAGGAGTCAAAGGGCAGGAGCCAGGAGTCAGGAGCCAGAAGTCAGAAGCTCGGAGCCACGAGCCGGAAGCCGGAGGTCTGACTTCTCACGCCGTTGACGCATTTTCCAGTTTTACAGGATTCGGTATTTTCGCCGAAGTCCAGGCGCACACCGGAGGCCGGAGGCGTGCGAGGGAAGTAGCCGGGGGAGCGTTTTTCGCGACACCCCCGGAAATGGGGAGAGAAGCAGCATCCATAAGCAGCGATTTTTCGGGCCGAGTGAATTCAATTAGAGCGTCGGTGCCCTGAAGTAGTAAGCGGCAGCTCGACGGCTGCCGCCTGTTCGTAGTACCGGCTTTAGCCGGGTAGTTGCCTATCGGACAATTGTTGCCATATGAACTATTTAAGGCCCGTCTGAAGGCGGCACTACAAACGGGGATCCGGTGTCGGTTGGAGTGCCGGGTCTTTCGTTGTGGCCGGACTCTACAGCATAAGGGGCCAGGGTTTCCTTCAACTCGGAACCGGTTGTCGACGAGGTCAGCTCGAACAGGTGTCGCTCCTTCGGGCGTACGGCCCCTTTCGCGAGAGCCCTCAGATTGTGTACGCCTCAAATTTGCTCTGCTATCATGGCCCCAGGTATGAGCAAGCCCATCTTCGCCTTTGTATCTATTGCACTTCTGTCTTGGACCTGGGCGGCTGAGATTCCGCTTCCCGAGCATCCACGCCCCGATTTTGCGCGGACCGATTGGATTAATCTGAACGGCGCATGGTCGTTTGCTTTCGATCCGACCAACGTCGGCGAGAAGTCGAACTGGCAAACCGACCGCAAAGAATGGGAGCGAGAGATTTTGGTGCCCTTTTCCTGGGGATCGCCCCTCTCTGGCGTGCCGAACGAGGCGGATATCGGTTGGTATGCCCGAAAGGTAACGGTTCCGAGCGCCTGGAAAGGACGACGTGTCTTTCTAGTTGTCGGCGCCTCAGATTGGCTTACTACCGCGTGGCTTGATGGTCAGAAGGTCGGCTCTCACCGCGGCGGCTACACCCCGTTCGAGTTTGAGCTGACGAAGCATGTTCGGTTCGGCGAAGAGCAGCAGCTGGTTCTCAGGGTCGACGACTCGCCTTATCGCTTCAAGCTCGAAGGTAAACAGGGATATGGCGCTGCCCGTGGGATCTGGCAGACTCCCCACTTGGAAGCCAGACCCGAAACCTACATTGATTCTTTACACTTTACTCCGGATATCGATCAAGAGAAGGTCGAGGTCGAGCTCACACTGGACAAAGCCGCGGTTTCCGACGCTCGGATGAGCCTGCGCTTCAGAACCGGCAACCTGCCCGAGGTCGTTCAAAGCGTGTCGGCAGGTCAGAAGACCGTGAAATTCGCGGTGTCAGTGCCTCGCCCGCGGCTCTGGTCGCTCTCGGATCCTTTTCTTTACGAAGTCACCGCTCGTCTAGAACGGGACAACGCTCCAGCCGACGAGATTGACACCTACTTCGGCATGCGCAAGGTGAGCGTGGTTCAATTACCCGGCTCGGGCTTCCCTTATATCGCGCTCAACAATCAGCCGGTTTACCTGCAGTTGGCGCTTGACCAGTCACATCACCCGGACGGTTACTATACGTTTCCGAGCGACGAATTCATGCGCGACGAGATTTTGCGCGCCCGGCGAATCGGCCTGAACGGTCTCCGACTTCACGTTAAGATCGACATTCCTCGCAAGCTCTATTGGGCGGATCGTCTTGGCATTCTCTTGATGGCCGATGTGCCGAACAGTTGGGGCGAACCGGACACCGAGATGAGGTTCGAAACGGAGACGGCGGTGCGGGGGATGATCAAGCGGGACTACAACCATCCATCCATTTTCTCCTGGGTCATATTCAACGAGACCTGGGGCCTGCAAACCGGCGAAAAGAAGACTTTCCTGCCTGAAACCCAGCAGTGGGTCGATCAGATGTTTCGACTGGTTAAGTCCCTGGACCCGTCGCGCCTGGTGGAGGACAACTCCCCCTGCAATTCCGATCATGTCAGCACCGACATCAACAGCTGGCATCAATACCTTCCTGGCTACCAATGGAGGCAGCACCTGGACGAGGTGACGAGCAAAACCTTCCCAGGATCCGACTGGAACTTTATCGGGGGGCGAAAGCAGGGGAGCCAGCCTCTTCTGAACAGTGAATGCGGCAATGTCTGGGGTTACCAGGGCAGCACCGGCGATGTCGACTGGAGTTGGGATTACCATCTCATGATCAACGAGTTTCGCCGGCATCCGAAGATATGTGGCTGGCTGTACACAGAACATCACGACGTCATCAACGAATGGAACGGGTACTATCGCTACGACCGATCAAATAAGGAAACCGGCCTTTCTGAATTGGTCCAGGGGATGAGCCTACGGGATTTTCATTCCCCGCATTATGTCCTGGCGGATCTTCCACTCTGCACTGAGTCCGACCCCGGGGCCGAGGTCAGTGTGCCCCTGATTGCCTCGTTTATGACTGGTGGGAAGCCGGGCCAGCAACTCGTCCTGAAAACGGAGCTTTACGGCTGGGACGATCTTGGGCGCCGTCGCTCCTACTCGCAATCCTCCCGCTCGGTTGAATTCAAGCCTTGGTCGGTCGAAACGCTGGCTCCGTTGTCGATCAAACTGCCTGAGCAGTCAGGGCTTTTTATCCTGACCATGGTCTTGGAAGAGCCGACGGGATCGGTTCTTCACCGCAATTTCACGGCCTTTCGGGTAGCTGGCCGGGAAGTCAAAAGTGGGGAGGTCCGATCGGCCGACGACGGAAAATTAAGGGTGCTGTCATTCTCCCCCGCAGGATTTGCGTCCGCGAAATGGTCTCAGAAGCAATGGAATGTGATGGACGGTTTGAAAGTGAACGGGGCTGGAGCGGGATATTTTGAGTACACCCTGCCGTGGCCCGACGGTCTTGATGTTGGCGACGTGGAAACGGTGATTTTCCGGGCAGAGTTATCGGCCAAGCAGCTTTTCGGCAAGG
>DAOTAI010000166.1:0-10192 GCA_035593865.1 Acidobacteriota bacterium | reverse complement strand
TAACAGTCGTTCCGAAACGTTCTGCCTTCTTAATACTGGCAACGAGTTCCCCGACCCCGGCGCTATCTATAGAATCGACCTCGGAGAGGTTGAGCAAAACCTTCTTCCAGCCGCTTGCAACGAGTTCGTTCATGACTTCACGCAGCAGGACGTCTCCGCTCCCGGCAACGAGCCTCCCGCTCAAGTCGACTATGATGACGTCCTCGGCGTTACGAACATCTACGTGCATTTTCGCGTTCCCCCTATATGGTGCTCGACATTCTACCGGTCACTTTGAGGCGCCGCAAGTTCGCTGGGAACAGGTTGCAAACCGGTTTTTCCTTAGACGTTCTCAGCGAGTCTCCTTCGGCCAGGCTCTACCCAAAGAATCTTCCGGCCCTATCCTCCACCACTCGTCGCGTATTCTGTAAAATCGGCAACCGCTGCTGCGCCAAAAGCTTCAATTCGCTCCCGGCACTTGCCACAACGCCCGCAGTGCTTGCCGTCCACGGGACTCGCACAGCTCAGAGTCAGATGCAGCGGCAGGTTCCGACCCAACTGGATCACGTCCACCTTATGCAATTCAGCGAAGGGGCGAAGGATCCGAAACTCCATCTTCAATCCCGCGCCGAGCGCCTCCTCCAGCTTCGTGAAAAAGATCGGATCGGCGTCCGGAAACGGGTTTGTGACAAGGATCCCGAGCGCGACGGCTGGTACCGAATGAAGAGCGCACCAGACGGAAGCTTTTGACAGTAAGATGATATTGCGCCCCGGGATTTCCCAGCGCTCATCGGCCTCATGGTAGCCAGGAATGCCTTCTCCACTGGTATACCATTGCCGGCCATAAATTTCACGCATCGGCATTTCGAGAACCTGAACCGGCTCTATGGAGGGATTCCTGACTTCTTCCAGAAATCGTTCCAGTGATTTCCTTTCCTCTTCTTCCCAGGCGAGGCCGCACCGCACGTACAGCGGAACGACAGACTCGAAGCATTTGGCCAGTTCGACCAGCATCACGGCACTGTCCAACCCACCGCTGCACAGGGCGGCTACCCTCGCGCCGGACAGGCGCTTATCGACGATACTCAGCCCAGGCATCAGGCGTCTCCCAGAGTCGAACAGCCGCTATCGGAAGTCCTTGCAACTCGGCCTGCTCGAACACCAGCTTCGCAATGTTCTCCGCAGTGGGGTTTTCGGCCATTAGATAGGGTTCCTCGCCCAAATCGGACAGTGCCTTGGCCAATGGATCATCCTCTCGGAGAAGCATTCTGTGGTCTAATTCCTCGTCCACGAATTTCACCAGCCGGGCCTTCACTTCGCCGAAGTCAATCAGCATGCCGCGCGCATCCAGTTGTTCTCCTGCCAGCTCTATTTCGAGAACCCCGTTGTGACCGTGTGGATGACGACACTTACCTGCGTAGTCCATCAGACGATGGCCGTAACAGAAATTGAAACGCTTAACGATGGTGTGCATATCTCTCTGCGCTTGGGTTCAAGCCGAAGCCATGGTTCACGTTTCCTAGTAAGTATGAGTCCCCGCGCCGCCATCGGTCAGCACCGCGGAGCCGGTCTTGCCTTCAGAAAGAACCAGATGCAGGACGTCAGCCGCAATCTCCTCGGGCTGGACCTCGCGGTGCAGCGGGATTCTTTCCCGCAATCGGGCGACCGCGGCTTCACTGAATTCCGCGGGCGGCACGACCAGCCCGGGAGCAACGGAATTTACCGTGACCTCCGGCCTCAGCTCCTCTGCCAAGGTCTGCGTGATTCCGTGCAATCCGTATTTGGTGACCAGGTAGAGGGCCCAGTTGGAATAAGCCTGCGATCGGACAGTCACGCGATCAGTGATATTCACGATGCGGCCCCAACCATTTTCTTTCATTTTCAACCCGAGTCTGATTCCGAGGTAAAGGGGGGCGCGCATGTGAATGTCGACCTGCTGCTGAAAGAGCTTTTCAAACTGCGCGCGATTTCCAGCAAGTTCAGAAAGCGGGGTCCGAGGGAAATCGGAGGCATTGTTCACCAGGATATCGACCGAACCGAAGGTGTCCCAGGCTTTCTCCACGATTCGCTCGCAGGCATCCAGATCGGTGAGATCTGCCTGCAGAGTCAGCACTCGAACTCCGAGTGCCTCCAGCTCGGTCTTGGTCGATTCAGCTTCGCTCGCACTTCGCCGATAATTGAATACGACGTTGGCCCCCTTACCGGCGAGCGCAAGCGCAATCGCGCGCCCGATCCTTTTGGCCGCACCGGTCACAAGGGCTGTTCTGCCGGAAAGATCAGTAAGCAACAGGGCTCCTTTGGGCTGATGTACCGATATTTATTGCTTATTGAATAGCCTCTCACAGGATGCTGTTCCGCACCGGATGAATACTCGCCGGCAAGCACCGGTCCTCAATCAACAATCATTAACTATTGAGCGGCAATCATCAATGTTATCAGTCGCCCAGGCTTATGCCGATGGAGCGAGCGGCATGGACGAGTTCGCCGTTCGGGTCAACCAGCCTCTGACGTGCGATCGCGTCGGTGATGGGCACTGAAGTGATTTTCTGATCATCCAGTGCGACCATGCGGCCAAACTGATTTTGTGCCACCAGATCGACTGCGGCCACTCCAAACCGAGTGCCGAGGAGCCGGTCAAAAGCAGTGGGACTTCCTCCCCTCTGAAGATGGCCCAGCACCACAACCCGTGTTTCCAACTGAATCCGGGGACGAAGCATTTCGACTACCATTGCCCCGATGCCGCCGAGCTTGCCGAACGGATCTTCGATACTCTTTTCGCGATAGATCTGGCTCCCCCCAACCGGCGTCGCGCCTTCTGACACCACAATGATGCTGAAGGGCCGACCGGCGGCCTGTCGCGCTTCAATCTTTTCAACCACTTTTTCGATTCGGAATGGTATCTCCGGTATCAGAATGATGTCGGCTCCGCCTGAGATCCCGGCTTGCAGAGCGATCCAGCCGGCGTTCCTACCCATCACTTCAACCACCATGACGCGTTCGTGGCTCTCGGCGGTTGTATGGATCATGTCGAGGGCTTCCATCACGGTCTTGGTTGCGGTGTCAAATCCGAACGTCGTCTCGGTGGCTTGAAGGTCCTGGTCGATGGTCTTCGGAACACCCACGATCGGCAATCCCCTTTCGACAAACATCTGCCCGATGGTCAGAGTCCCGTCACCGCCGATGAGGACCATTGCGTCAAAGCCCATTTCCTTCATTTTCTGCATGACGCGATCGGAGTAATCCTTCAAGACGACTTCGCCGCGTTCATCGCGTTCCGGGTAGCGAAAAGGATTGCCGCGATTAGTCGTCCCCAAAATGGTTCCTCCCCGCGGAAGAATACCCCTCACGGTATCGAGCGTCATCGGGATCATCTTGCCGGGTTTGATAAACCCGTCGAAACTGTCTTCACTCCCCCAAACCTCCCATCCATAACGTAAAATTGCAGTTTTCACGACGGCCCGGATAACCGCGTTCAGTCCCGGGGCGTCACCTCCTCCATTGACTACCGTAATCCGTTTGTGCTGATGGACTTGCATGCAGTGAATTGTACTGTCTTGCCCGCAGCAAAGCGAACGTAATGAGCCCCAGGTGCTGTGCTAATATGTCCCCCGTGTTCTGGTGGATCTTGGTTCTCCTTTTGGCTGGCGCACTATGGTTCGCCTTTCGCGCGTCGGGCGTTGCTCCGAAGCTGGTGCTGGTGGTGGGGGTGCCCATCCTCCTCGTGCTGATTCTTTTGTTGCTCGATAGTCCCTCGCCTCGCTCCAGCTCTACCGGCAATTGGACGAAACCGGAGGAAGGCTCGACGATGGATCTGTCGGGGAGACTGACAGATCTGAACGGGGCTGAGGTCTCCCTGGAGAGTTACTCCGGCCGGGTGCTTTTCTTAAACGTATGGGCCACGTGGTGCGGTCCGTGCCGCCTGGAGATGCCCTCGATGGCGGCGCTTTACCGCGAATTCTCCGATGACGGGCTTGCTATGGTGGCGGTGTCAAATGAAGATTTGACGACCGTGCGGGAGTATGCCGCCGCTCAGCGTTTCCCCTTCACCATACTGA
Organism: Acidobacteriota bacterium; assembly: GCA_035593865.1. Lineage (GTDB taxonomy): Bacteria > Acidobacteriota > UBA6911 > RPQK01 > RPQK01 > RPQK01. The sequence continues at coordinate 6,158 of DAOTAI010000166.1, read as the reverse complement.
CTGACCCGGATAATATTCTCGCTCGACGATTCGGGATCAGGGCGATCCCCACCACTTTCATCCTGGACAAGCAGGGACAGCTCGTCTACCAGCACGTTGGCTTCAATGACTGGAACTCGGCGAGTGTCCGTGACCAAATTCGGGAGCTTCTAGCTCATGAATAACGCCTTTTTTCAATGTATTGACCCCAGGTGTTGCCATCGATCTCCAATTACTGAAAAGCTCTACCAGTGCCCAGTCTGTTCTGACCTCCTGGACATCCGCTATCAGTTTGGCGACATGGATGTTCCGTCTCTGAAGAGAGCGTTCAGAGAACGGAGGGCATCCAATGACCCGCTCGATATTAGCGGCGTATGGCGGTATCGCGAACTCCTGCCGTTCCCACCCGAGGACCTGCGATACGTTGTCACGATGGGGGAGGGGAACAATCCGGTGCTGGAGGCGCCGCGTTCAGCTGAATATGTTGGACTCCGAAGGCTGCGGGTTAAACATCTTGGGTGGAACCCGACCGGATCGTTCAAAGACTATGGCATGACCGTGGCGGTGTCACAGGCCCGTCGGCTGAATTCACAGCATGTCGCCTGCGCCTCGACTGGCAATACTTCCGCTTCAATGGCGGCCTATTGCGCCCGGGCAAACCTGAAGGCCGTTGTCTTCATTCCCGAAGGACAAATTGCGTACGGAAAGCTGTCTCAGACTCTCGATTATGGCGCCTTGACAGTCCAGATTCAGGGCGATTTTGACCTGGCGATGAGTTTGGTGAGGGAACTCTCCGAGGAAACGGGTCTGTACCTCATGAACTCAATCAACCCGTTTCGGCTCGAAGGCCAGAAAACCGTCATGCTCGAGCTGTTCGATCAACTCGACTGGAAAGTCCCTGACCGGATCGTCGTTCCAGGCGGCAATCTGGGCAACAGCTCTTCCTATGGCAAGGCCCTGATGGAGCTTAAGGAACTCGGTTTCATCGACAAGATACCGCGCATAACTATCATCCAGGCAAGCGGCGCCGATCCTCTGTACCGAACCTTGGTGACCAGTTCACTGCACCTGGTTCCTGTGAAAGAGGCCTGGACGCTCGCTAGCGCGATTAAAATCGGACGCCCCATCAGCTGGAAAAAAGCCGTGCGGGCCCTTCGATTCAGCGACGGCTGGTGCGACGTAGTCGACGAGCAGGAAATCGCCGATGCCAAGGCGATGCTTGGGCGGGATGGCGTTGGTTGCGAGCCGGCTTCGGCAACGACTGTCGCAGGGTTAAGACGACTGCTTCAACGGCAGGGAGAACAGCCGGAAGTAACGATTGATCCAGAGGAGGATGTGGTCGCAATCCTCACCGGGCATCAGCTGAAAGACCCCGAATATACCGTCAATTACCACCTGGACAATCTTTATCAGCATGCAACCTACAGCAACGTCCTGGTGAAAAAATCGGGCAAACTCACCTCCACCTTCGCCAATCAACCCGTGAAAGTCCCAGCCGACAAGCAGGAAATCATCCGGCTGCTGGGCCTGTAACGGAGAGAACCAGTCTCCTGGATGTTATCCGCGCTATCCGCCTGATCCGCGCCCGCCCTGCCCACGGATAGGACGGATAACACGGATCGCGCGGATAGCAGAGCCTTCAAGCACCTGCTCGCCAGACCTTTGAAAACTCCCCGCTGCTCTTCGCACACTCGACCCTTATGGTATTCTGAATATATACAAGTGTGGTTATTAACCAGTTTGGAAACCACAAATCCGTCCTCTTAGACTCTTTTGTAAAGGAGCTGTATGAAGCCTGCCACCCTCGGAGAACTCAAGAGAAAGCAGGGGGTGCCTGCGCAGTTTCGATCGGTGAAGGACGAAATCCGGGAGAACCTGCTCGAAAAGCTACGGTGTCGCAAGGAGCTTTTTCCGGGCATTGTGGGGTACGACGATTCAGTCGTTCCCTCCCTTTTGAATGCTCTCTTATCAAAGCACAACTTTATTCTCCTCGGCCTTCGGGGACAGGCGAAGAGCCGTATCCTGAGGTCACTGACCAGTCTCCTCGACGAGGAAATTCCGGTAGTTGCTGGATGCGAGATCAATGATGATCCGTTTTTCCCCATCTGCTCGATCTGCCGGAAGCGCGCCCAGGAGGAAGGGGACGATCTGCCCGTCGCCTTTCTGAGCCGTGAGGAGCGCTATGTCGAAAAACTGGCCACTCCCGATGTAACTATTGCCGACATTATCGGCGATCTGGACCCGATCAAAGCCGCTTCCAAAGGACGCGACCTCTCGGCTCACGAAAATATTCATTTCGGCCTGCTGCCACGCGCTCACCGCGGGATTTTCGCCATTAACGAGCTGCCGGATCTGGCGCCGAAGATCCAGGTGGGTCTCTTCAACATCATGCAGGAGGGAGATGTCCAGATTAAGGGCTTTCCGATCCGCCTGCCTCTGGATCTGCTGATGGTTTTCTCCGCCAACCCGGAAGACTACACGGCACGCGGGAAGATTATCACCCCGTTAAAGGACCGAATCGGTTCCGAGATAAAGACTCATTATCCGGTTGACATACGTGATGGTATGAAAATCACCCGTCAGGAATCGTGGATCAGTCGGCCCGGGACAAAACCTGTCATTCCTGAATTCGTCCAGGAAACTATTGAGGCGGTTGCTTTTCTGGGACGGCAGGATAGCCGAATTGACAAACGGTCTGGGGTCAGCCAGAGACTCCCGATTTCCTGCACGGAAAATGCCGTCAGCAACGCAGAACGCCGCGCCCTCATTAACGGAGAAAAGAACGTCGTCGTGAGAATCGCGGACGTGTATGCCGCTATTCCTGCTATCACAGGCAAACTGGAGTTGGAGTACGAAGGCGAATTGAAGGGATCGGAAACTATTGCCCACGAACTGATTCAGGCGGCCGTGCTGAAAGCGTTCGAGAAGCGGTTTCCCAACCACAACTTCGATCAGATTGTGCAGTGGTTCAACCTGGGCGGACAGGTGAAAATCACCGACCAGACATCCACCGCGGAATATTTGGAGAAACTTGAACCGATCCAGGGGATCGGGGAGATCCTGCAGTATTTGCGGATTTCCAAGCGTGACAACCCCGACCTGGCAGTTGCGGCAATCGAGTTCGTTCTGGAGGGCCTCTACGCGGAAAAGAAGCTGAGCCGCAACGAGGAACGCGGATACTTCAAAGAGATCGAAAAGCCCGAGGACGACTACTTCAAGGATTTACCCAACCGGCGACGTTCCTTCAATTAAGCTGAACAGCCGCTTGGGGGACGAAGGAAGGATTTTTTATGGCCCGAGTCCGGTACAGCAAGTATACGCCCAACCCGGGCGCCGATATCGACCTCGAGGAGTTGATGAACCAGCTGAAGGATTTTTTCCTCGACAGCGGTTTCTACTCGAGATACGTCGCGGATAATTCTCAGAGCCTGGCAGGCCTACGAAAGGCCCTGGCCGAGATCCTTTCTGAGAACGAAACGTTGCCTGAGGACTGGCGCGACGCGCTTCGTGATTTCAGCCGCAACTTCCCCAACGGAACGCTGTCGCCCGAGCTTGAAGAGTTGCTCGACCAGATTATGCAACGGTTGCTTCAGGAGGGCTATCTGCGCGTGTCGGAAGGAGAATGGGGTCAGCCGCCGCAGACCGGACCAGGCAAGGAAGATGAGCCCATAAAGAACGTTCGTTTTGAATTGACCGACAAGAGCATTGATTTTCTCGGTTACAAGACGCTACGCGAGCTTATGTCCTCGCTTGGTCGCAGCAGCTTTGGCCGCCACGACACCCGCGAGTTCTCGACCGGTATCGCCACCGATGCGCCCAGTCGACCGTACGAGTTCGGCGATGTCCTTAACCTCGATGTCACTGAAACACTGCTCAACGCGGTCCGCAGGGAGGGAATCGGAGGGTCGTTGCGTCTCCAGTACAGCGACCTGACGGTCTACCAGACCGACTACCAGAGTTCTTGCGCTACTGTGCTGATGCTCGATTGCAGCCACAGCATGATTCTGTACGGAGAGGACCGGTTCACCCCGGCGAAGAAAGTGGCCCTCGCTCTTTCTCATCTGATACGTACGCAGTTCCCGGGCGATTCACTGGAAGTCGTTTTGTTTCATGATTCGGCCGAAAGGATTCCACTGGCGCGTCTGGCCTCGGTCAAGGTCGGACCGTACCATACGAACACTTGCGAAGGCCTGCGTCTGGCGCGCAGACTCCTGTTGAACCAGAAAAAGGACATGCGGCAGATCGTCATGATCACCGACGGCAAACCCTCGGCAATCACCCTTGAGGATGGACGGATCTATAAGAACCCCTTCGGCCTCGATCCTCTAATTCTCAAGGAGACTTACCGTGAAGTCACCAATTGCCGCAAATCAGGAATCCTGATCAACACCTTCATGCTCGCTCGGGATTATTACTTAGTCGACTTCGTGAAGAAGGTGTCAGAAATCTGCAAAGGCAAAGCTTACTTCACGACCACTCTGAATCTTGCCAATTACCTGCTCATGGACTTCATGACCCGCAAATCGAAGACGGTTCACTGAACGTTGGCGTCATCCGACGCTATCCGTCGGAACTCGCGGTATCCGCGGTGTCCGCCGGAAGAGCATGATAGAATTGCGTTTTGCCATGGCGCCAGACAAGGATCCCGAAATTAACGAGCCCGAGATCGACGAGTCTGAGTTCGACGAGCAGGAACCGCCCACCGAGGAGGGGCTTCTCGACTCCCTGTTGTTGGAACGAAAGGATGACGAGGAGATTGTTCCGCGCGAGAGCGGCCAACTTGCCAAACTCGATCCTGTTCGCAGATACCTCTTGGAGATTTCTCAATTTGAGCCTCTCACTCCGGAGGAAGAACACCGATTGGCGATTCTATATCGCGAGGAAGGAGATCAGCAGGCCGCTTATCGACTGGTCACTTCCAACCTGAAGCTCGTGGTTAAGATCGCGTTCCTTTACCGCCGGGTCTACCAGAACGTTATGGACCTGATCCAGGAAGGGAATATCGGTCTGATGGAGGCTGTCAAGCGGTTTGATCCTTATCGCGGCACCCGTTTACCGACTTATGCCACGTGGTGGATCAAGGCTTATATCATTAAGTTCATTCTTGATAACTTCCGCATCGTACGGATCGGAACCACCAACGAGCGACGCAGGCTTCTTTTCAATCTTCGCAAGGAGAAGGAAAGACTCCGGCTTCAGGGTATTGAACCGACACCGGCGCTGGTGGCAGCGCGGCTTAACGTCACTCCCGAGGAAGTCCAGGCCGTGGAACATACCATTGAAGCAACGGACCTGAGTCTGGACAGCTACACCAACGAGGAGGAAGACACCCGCTACATTGACACCTTAACAGCTGCCGAGGAGTTGATCGATGAAAAACTCGCCCGAGGCGAGCTGCGGCAGCTCTTTGAACAGAAGTTCCAAGAATTCTCTGAGGGGCTGAACGAACGTGAGCGGGTGATTCTTCACGAACGCCTGATCAGTGACGAGCCGAAAACCCTTCAGGAGATTGCCGATCGATTTGGAGTCACGCGCGAAGCCATCCGTTTGAACGAGAAGGCTCTCATAGAAAAGATCAGGACGTACATGAAAGCCGAGCTCAAAGATGTGACCAGCGTAGAATTCGGATTGATTTCCTGATACCCTGTTTTGAACCCACCGGCTTGGGGGGGGGACCGGCGTAAAGAGACTGAAACTTCAGCCGCTTTTCGCCATCTTACATCGCGATTCCCACACAGTTCTTTCTTCTTGACATCAGGAAGCAGGACTGTATTATTAGCAGCTTTTACCCGGCTTGGGACCGGGTGTTTTTGTATCGAAAGGAGGACAGCAGTGGCCGAAAAAATCAGTAAAACAGCTCGCGCAAGCCTTGGACAGAAGGGTGCCGCTGGAACGAGCCGAACGTGCCCCCAGTGCGGCAGCACCTTGGTTGCAACGAAAGTCATCCGAAGTGCCGGCCAGCCCGGTGGCATGTACTGGGTTTGCACCAAAGACGACTACCGCGTCAAGACCCGCTAAAACGAAGTCAGAAGCCCGTCCCTGAAAATGTTGGAGCTTCTGACTTCTCCCCTCCTTCTTTCTGCTTCGCCCGCCTGTCATCGCTCTTCCCTTCATCTGCCGATCTCAGACAATCAGCATCGCATCGCCGTAGCTGAAGAACCGATATCGTTCCCTCACGG
>DAOTAI010000165.1:0-10195 GCA_035593865.1 Acidobacteriota bacterium | reverse complement strand
GCGAGCTGATCTACTATGAGCGGGCGGATCAGGCGGAGGCCCGGCTTTCAAGCTATAACATTTCGGTCACGCACGATCCCTCCGGCCTCCTCTCCGTCCTCACTCGGGCCCTCGGCCGGCGGGCCGTTGTCCGCAAGCACCGCGAGCTGTACCTTCTCGGCACAACTCGAATTCACCTCGACACGGTGGAAGGGTTAGGCGAGTTCATTGAGCTCGAGTACGTGATGCGTCCGGAAGAAGACGAAGTCCAGGGCCAGCGGGTCGTGTCGGAGTTGATGCGCCAACTTGGCATCAGCGAGGACGACCTGATCGATTCCGCATACGTGGACCTTCTGGCTAAGAGCGAATCGGCCCGGTGACCCGGTCACCGCATGGCGTGCAGGACGGCCTTTTCTGCCACGCCTAAGACAGTCCCCGACGTAATCGGCGCCGGCTCAGGTCAGGTGATTGTCGTCCCTTTGGCTACCCTTCTCCCCTAAGGCGTCCGCTCCGAATGGGCAGGTTTCGAAAGGTGTGCATAGTAACCGAGGTCTTCGCCCGTCAGGAGTTTCGTCGCAAAGATGATCTGGCCGGTGTGTTGCGCAAAATGCTCGGGCATCGCATAGACGGCCTCGAGAACCGTTACGGTGTACTTCTGAACAGTCAGGCGTTCGGTCAGCCGCTCCGCCTGAATCGCGTTGAGGACCTCGGTCGCCTCGCGGACGGTGTGTGAGAGCATTTGCCTGAGATCCTCTCTTGACACGCCTTCGCGAGCGGCGAACTCGGCGTCGCGCTGCCGGATGTCCTCAGCACCTCCGATAGCTGAGATGGCCCACTGGCGCACATTTCCGCACAGGTGAAGCACGAGGTTGCCAACAGCGTTCATGTTGTCGGAGTCTCGTAACCACACCTGTTTGTCATCCAGACGCGACAGGCAGTCGTCGATCCTCGACGCGAGCAGGTTGAGTTTGCGAACCGAGAAATCGATAAAGAGGTCTCGAATCTCTTCCATAGCGGCATGGTCTCAAAAACATGGCCTTCAGGCAAAGTCCGAGGGCACCCGCCCGTTGACTCGACACAGCGTTGTTACGCTTGGGGCTCAATGGCCGAGTCTCTCAGTCGCCAAACGTTTTCTCCAACTCCAGGAGAAATGGTTTCCCCCAACTCTCCATCCTCGCCTCGAGGCGAGCGGTGCAGTCGCACTCAGAACAGGCCCAGGGTGAACTCCCGTTCCAATCCTTGCAACGGCGGCGGCTGTGAGCATCCTTGATCCGGCTCAGTTCGAAATACTCTTCCCAGTAAGGCCGTTCCTCTTCCAGTGGAGTGGGGCAGTAGCAGACCTCGATCCACGAAACCTGCCCGTTCTCATCCTGTCGGGCGTTTTCCATATCGCGGAGATACTCGTCTCCCGCGATGGATCCGCGGCCCAGCACACGGTCTTTGATGGCGCGCAGGAGGGCCAGGGCTTTTCCCTGCTTGACCCGCGCCCGAACAAGGTAACGCATCGTTTATTTTACCCCGCCGGGGAGCGTTGGCGCCGACCAACGCACAGTGGCGTTTTCCGAAAATGGGGCGCCGAGGTCGCGACGGCGAGGTCAACAAGCTTGGAGCGAAGCGTCTTCCAGCCGAGCGATTTCAGTGAGACTGAGTCGACGCGAGATCAACAAACACGATGGCGGAGGGGTTGCCGACCGCCGCATACTGTCCGGTGAACACCAATCGGCCGGTATTCCGATCCACCCGGAAAACCGTGACATTGTCGGCGCGCTGGTTGCAAACGTAGAGGAACCCACCGGTGGGATCGAAGTTGAAGCTCCGCGGGTAGTTGCCGCGGGTCCATTCTTCTCCGACGTACGTCAGTTCCCCATCGGAACCCACCGAGAAGATGCCGATGCTGTCGTGGAGACGATTGCCCGCATAAACAAACCGCCCGTCGCTAGAAACCTTAATCCCAGAGCAAAAGTTGCTGCCGACGAATCCGGGCGGCAGCGTAGATATTGTCTGGCGCGGCGAAAGGCTTCCCTTCCTCGCATCATAATCAAACAGGACGATGGTTGACGCTTCTTCCTGGATGGAGTAGCACCATCGCCCATTCGGGTGGAAATCAAAGTGTCGCGGCCCATCCCCGGGTGGAAGCGAGATGCTGTGAGGATCGTTCGGGACCAAAACGCCGTGCGCCTCGTCGAATCTCCACACAAAAATCTGATCCAGACCCAAATCGACATGCAGCACAAACCGTCCAGTAGCGTCGGCTTCAATCATGTGTGCATGGGTGCGGTCATGGCCGCTGAAGGCAAAGCTTCCCGCCGGCGCGTTGGTAGCTTTTCGAGGTCCTATTGTTCCCGAGTCCACTTTAACGTCAGAGGCCTCAGCAAGACGCCCGTCGGGCAGAATGGGAAGCACGGCGACTGAGCCTCCGAAGTAGTTGGCCACCAGGAGGAACTTACCCGAGGGATGAATGCTCGCATAGGTAGGTCCGGCACCGCCGGATGGGACGGTGTTCAAAAGTGTCAACTGTCCGTCCGTCCGGTTGATGGCGAAAGCGCTGACCGTGCCTTCCTTGTTTTCGCCGACACGATCCGTCTCATTAGTTGAGTAAAGTCGATTCCCTGCCGCATTCACGGCCAGGCAATTTGGACTCGTTCCCGATTCGAAAACTCCGTCCGGCGTCAGCGCTCCCGTGGCGCGATCAACCTGAAAAAGATGAATTCCCCGTCCATTTCCTGGCGGTAAATCCACCTGAGTTGGAAGCACATCGCGCAGCGGAGAACTGAAGGTTCCCACATAGGCCATCAGCGGTAAGCGTTGTGCGGTCGGCTCTGTATTGCTGACTCCCTCCACGAGCGAACCAGCGGTGAGCATCGAGATCCCTCTGAGAAACGACCGACGGGTTAAGGACAAGGAGACGGCTTCAACTGGGTGATCTGGCATCATGGTATGAAAATACGCGAAAAGACCCCAGCGGCCAAGACAGGGGATTGCGTCGGCGCAATATGCTCGCCCCAAGAGGGTCCAAAGGCTCGAGGATCTCATCTGGACACTTCTTTGCTTCCGTCATGGGTGCCTCTACAAAAGCCTCAACGTGCCCGCTCTTCATCGTCGAAGTATCCGTCGTAGTACCCGACGTCCGGTTCGTGGCGGAGGTGGCGCGAATAGCGCGACAGTTCGGACCCTTCCAAATTGAGGAGGTAAGCCAGATCGGCGGCTCGATAGCAGATCTGCGTTACGAGATCCTCCACCGCTTCGTCGTCCGAAAGCCCTTTTTCGATTGCGAACTGGATCGACTGGCGCACCCCGTTGCGAAAAGCCTCTGCCGGGTTTTCAGCATCGACTACCTCAAGGGCACGATGGTAGGATTCGAGATAACCCTCCGCCTCCTCACGGTTGACTTCCAGCTTCTTTGCAAGCTTCTCAATAGGCCACCGCTGCTCGACTGCCCGCTCCAGAATGTCCACGATTTTGGGCATCACGCTGTGGAACCGCGGCTTATCGAGGTGGTCTGCGTAGTGTGCATAGCTGTACGAGAAGACTTCGGCGGCGAGCAACTGACGCCGATTCAGACGTTCCAAGAACAAAACGCGTCCTCTCGCGCGTGAGCGCGGAAATTGACTGCTCGGCGGTTCGTTGGAGTCGGTTTCAGGCACCTCCTGGCCACCTTGTTGCCACTCGAACCCATTTTCCTGGAGCCACTGAATAGCAAAGCCTTCGATTGTGCGACGGCGAAATTCGTACCACTGATTCGCAATCCCATACCTGCGCACCTTATTTCTGAAGCGACGAAAGGCTCCCGAACCGCGAATCGCGTCGAGCAGCTCGTGCCGAATCTTCTCGTCTTCGATTGACTGGCAGAACCGTTCCATGATCCGAAACTCATGCAAGTCAAATCGGCTAGGAAGCGCCAGGAAATCGTCCGAATCAAGCAGGCGTTTCGCCTCCTGGATGGGACCGCGTTCCCACTCGGGATAGTCTTCAATCACGAGGTCCTCGTCCCGCGCGGCTGAGAGTATTTGGTCTGTAAACCAAGAGACCTCGCCTGTAACCTTGTTCAAATATGCCTGAGTCTCCTCCGGCAATTCGAGGGCTGCAACGATGTCTTCAAGCTTCACTTTGGGTTTGTTCATGGTTGTCCGTCCAAGCCGCCATTCAGTCGTACGAGCATTTGGAAACCGAAGCGAATCCAGATGATGCTGTACTGTGATTGACATTCTACCGCGAGAACCACCTTGAATTTGATGCTGCTGGCTGGAAGATGAAAGAGTAGACTGGTGGACAAAGGTGACTCTCCCCGAATTCCTCGGAGATAAAGCGTTTTTAGGCGTGCACCGGTCCGAGAATCACTCGGAGCCGGTCGAGAGCCGCAGTCCCTCATCGAGCGGGGCAACGGCTCGCGGAGGGCACATATTCGAGCACCGACAGGTCGTGGGAGAATGAAGGTCCTGCCCGTAGGCCGCCGAGGACGAACAGGCGGCCGTTCACGTTCGCTGCCGCGGAAGCGGCTCGCATCCAGGGCAGGGCTGGTCCGCGCGAGAGGGTATTCAGACGCGGGTTGAATCGAAGCACCGTCGGACAGATATCGCCGTCGATTTCGGGAGCTCGAGCGCTGTGACCGCCGATCAGCCAGATTTCATCCCCGTGGACCACCACGGCCGACTCCCCGCGGGGCATGTCCATCTCTGCCACATCGGCCCACTGATCGGTGGCGGGATCCCAGCCGCCTACTCCGGCCGCCCGGTTGGACGTGAAGTAAAGCGTTCCGTCAGCGGTCACCGAAGGTGATGCCTGGTCTCCTTCCCAGTTCTCAAACACTCCCCCGAGCGGTCGAGCGTTTTTCCATCCGTCGCCCTCCTTTTCGGCCACCCACAGTCTCGCGTGGCCGTTCGCCTCCCTGTCTCGGGTGTAGAACAGCTTGCGCCCATCCGGTGAGAAGCATAGCGGCGCGATTGCGATGCCTTCGGGCAGGTTAGCTTCCCGTGGCTCGCTCCACTGACCGCCGATCAGGCAAGATACGCGACGATCGCTTCCGCCTCTTCGCGCGTGAAGACCGAAAGCCTGTATCGCGCATAGTCGTACCAGGTAACTGCGCCGTAGCGCCTCGGGTTGACGAATGCGAGTCTCTTTCTGGTGACGGTAACCGTGCGAGTCTTGAACGGGTAATCAACGCTGAACTCGTAGAAGCCGTGAATGAGGTGAAAGACCGGGTCGGCCGCCTGAAGTTCGTCATTCAGATCCGCGATTAGATAGGCCGGCAGGAAGTAGCGGAAGGCCGCTTCCGAAAAGAAACTGAGCGCCGAGTAGTGCGCGTCGAGAAAGCTCGCTTCAAGTCCCTGCCACGTCTTATCAGCGAACGGGCTGGTTTCCTCGCTCGGCTCGCAGCCCTCGAAGCTTCCCTGCAGGAAGCGGGCGCCTGAGTGGACATTCGCGCCGAACGCCCTTCTGATCATGTCGATCACCGCCTGTCTATCAGCCATCTCTAAGCCCGACCAAGTTCGAACCAACTGCCGGCCGCCTCATCGTAAAATATCTCATACTCACAACCGTCGACGCAGCGTACCCGGAACCCGCGTCCGTTTGTGTCCCGCCAGCGACGCAGGATTACTAGCACTGGCAGCCTGTGTCCGTCTCGAACGAGTACTCTGGGCTCCTCGTCGCCTCGATAGCCGGCGTAACATTCAACCTGGATGTCTGTCATCGGCGGCTCCTTTGTGCAGTGGTTAAACGGTGGTACCCCGTTCGGAACTCCCGAAAGCGGTCGCTGAACCGCCCGCTTCACTCTCGAATCCTGCAAAGGCTGAGGAATTCGTCTTTCGCCAGTCCGGCGTACGCGAAATCGGGGCGGATGTCGACGGGGACTACCACGCCCTGCTGGAATGCGTATACGGTCAGGATCATGAAAGCCGAGAGCGAGCTATCCCACTTGAGAAAGAAGAGGTACGACTCCCTCAGGCGCGGGAACCCCTGACCCAGGACCTGAAATCGCGAGCCCGGCTCCTCTGCCCCTTTCAGCCAGCCGCCGGCCCGCAACGCAGTCAGCACCGAGCCGGGAGTGATCCCGGGGCGGCGCGCAGTCCCGATTGTTTCGCGGACATTCAGCGAATACTCCCGGTAGATTCGAGTCTGGTCCTCGGACAGAAATGTCGAGAATCCGTTGACCGATGCCAGGACCACCACATCGCTGGCATCGATGGAGACTGCCGGAATAGCTTCCGGCCAGGCGCTCGGCTCGACGACGAACTGAGACGGATTTTCCAAGATTTTCCCGGCCGGGCCTCCGTTGAAGTACCGATTTCTGGTCAGCCTGACCGATGCATCCACCTCGTCGACCTGCCTCGCCGGATCAGCGAAGTCTAAGGGTCCTGTGAAGGATTGCGCTGCTTTCCAAAGTCCCTGCAATCCGAGCGGGCTGGTTCGCAGCTTGACATCCACCAGCTGAGATGATCGAAACATCAGGGGGTCGATCTGCCAGTAGATTTCGCCCCCCGGGCCGTAGATCGTCAGCGACTCATATCGCTCACGATAAAGCTCCAGCTTGACGGTCCCGTCCGCATCCGTTTCGCCAACTGTGCCGGAACAGGCGCCACAAGGACAACCGCGCAGGAACCCCGCGAGCTGCTGGCCCGCCATCGGTCTCCCGTCCACGGTAAAGCGAAGGCCGATCGTCACTGGCTGCCAACGACGAATAACGATCGGCACGATCGGATCCTTCAGGACCCTGATGATTTGGTTTTGAAGATTGTCCTGCGAAGAGTTGCCTACAATCTCGGCATCGCGAAGCTCAGGAAATCTGAGCAGGTACTCGAACTCCCCGTCCGGGAGTTGGATTACGCCGTTTTTGTCTGTGAATCCCTTTGTCAGCGGGTCGATCCCGCTCGCAAATCCACAATGGTTCTGGCGGGACCAGAACATGAAGGCCTCGACCGGCCAGTCGCTTATTGGTTCGCCGTCCTCGGTCACAACCCGGATGGCACGTTGTTGCGGGCGGCGAAGCCGCAAGTCGTGTACGACCGATTCGCCGATCTCAATCTCGAGGGGGTCATGGCGGGGGAACCGCATGCTTGTCCGTCGCACACAATCCAATTCCCTATCCGCGATTTTGAACCAGCGTGCGCGGTCCGATTCAATGGGGGCGTATCCGGGGGCCTTGATTAGGATCTGAACTTCGGGCCAATCGCGGCCCGCGAGGTCAGGCCACCAGCCATCGGCGGCGCTCACGTCAGTCGAAACCCGCACGAACTCATCTTCGACAACGAGGGGTTGCCGGTGGATGTCTCCCCAGACGGTCAGAAGCACTTCAGCTTCAGCACCGAGTACCGGCTGGCCCTCCTCGTTGATGAGCCGAAGACGCAGTTCCCCGGCTGACAGCAGGGACGATCCCGCGACGGCAACGCCGAAAAACAAACCAGCAAGAAAGACTGTTGAATGCGAGCGAGCTTTCATGTGCTTCCTTCCCGAGTTTGACCATCGTCTGGTATCCGCAACCAGCCTCCTCCGCCCTGCTTCGAAACTCTTCCACAGTCTAAAGTTGAACGAGAAAGGTGAGCAAGTTAATCTGTGTCAAACCGAAGCGAGGAAAAGCAAGTGAAGCGACAAACGATTCTCACCGTACTTTCCGTGCTACTGATCCTCGTTCCGCCGCTAGCCGTCGGGCAGGAGAAGCAGGTGGCCGGCCCTTCTGCAGCTCAGAGCGCCTTTGAAACCATGAAGAAATGGGCGGGTGAATGGGAGGGCGAAACCACCGGAGGCGAGAAGGGACGGGTCATTTACCGGCTGACTGGAGCTGGATCGGCCTTGATGGAGACTCTTGCTCCAGGGACTCCGCACGAGATGGTCAGCATGTACCACATGAACGGGCCCGATCTTGTGATGACGCACTACTGTGCCGCTGGGAATCAGCCGCACCTAAGGTTCGATCCCTCCGCTTCCAAGCCGGATCTCTTCGTGTTCACCTTTGTGAGGGGTTCGAACATGGATGTCACGAAGGATATGCACATTCACGGGGTCGTTTTCCGCGTGGTTGATGACGATCACATCGAAAGCGAGTGGGAAAGCTATAAAGATGGTAAGGCTGCGGATTCTCTGAAATTTGTGGTCGCACGGAAGAAGTAGGTGCACGCACAGCGCTCCCTTTTTTTGTTTCCGGGAACGCACGTTAGCTGAAGCAGTCAGAGCAGGACGTGATCGAAAAACGCTCAGATGACGCCACGGATGCGGGCGATTTATCTGGGGGAGGTTATGAAGCGGGGTCAAGTTCTACTGCTATTAAGTCTGTTCACACCCATTGCCACAGGCGCCGTTCCGCTGAGTTCCGCTTGCGGGACGTGCTTCGAGCCGAGTTTCGAAGCCGCCATGAGTTTTGCCTCCGGGAAAAGCGACCTGGGAGGAGCGGTGGGAAACTTCAACGGCGATGGCATTCCTGATTTGGCTATAGGCGCCTACGGGGACGCCGCAGTTCTCCTGGGTGACGGCACGGGCCGGTTCGGCCCCGAATCCCGCTCCCGATCGGGCTGTTCGAAATTGTCGTCGGTGATTTCAACAACGATGGCGTCCTGGATCTGGCCGGGATCACCATGGCCAACGAGAGTATCCACTATTGGGCCGTTGGCCTGCTTCTGGGTGACGGTACGGGCCATTTCAGTCCCGGTGCCCAGTTCCCGATGGACTGGCCACGAAAAATCGCAGCGTCGGACTTCAACGGTGACGGCAAACTCGATTTGGCCGTCACGAATCACATTCTCGGCACAGTCTCTATTTTGCTCGTGAGGGGTGAGGGCGAGTTCGATCTGGCGGCCGAGGTAAAGGTGGGGGAGCGTGCAGATTTTCTACTTGCTGCTGATTTCAACCGGGACGGCAGGCCAGACCTTGCATTCGCCGCTGCTCGACCTGGCGGCAACAAGTCGGGGTGAAGGTACCGTTAGACTTCTCTGGGGACAAGGTACCGGATCGTTCGGTGCCGGGCCGAGCTATCCTGTGGACCCGGACCCTTCATCCATTGTCACCGGGGACTTTAATGCTGATGGCAAGCTGGATCTTGCCGTCAGCAGCCGTGTCAACCATACCGTTTCGGTTTTGCTCGGCGACGGCGTCGGCGGCTTCGCTCCGCCAATAACATCGCCCGCGGGGAATGACACCGGCTGGCTGGCTGCCGGAGATTTCAAGCGAGACGGCAACCTCGATCTGGCAGTCACCAACTGGGGCTCTACCTCGGTCTTGCTCCTGCCTGGAGACGGCACCGGACGCTTCGGAGCGCCACTGACCTTCACTGCCGGCGGCAAATTCACTTCGCTGACCGCCGCCGATTTTGACCGGAATGGGACGCTCGACTTGGCGGTAACCTGTGAAGACCCTAACTCGCTAATAATCCTGAAGAATGATGGCAACGGCGGATTTGGGGTTTCCGCTGAATACGCGCTGGGGGCTGTTCCGATCGAGATCAGCAGCGGAGACTTTGACGGGGACGGGTGGGCTGATCTTGTAGTGACCAATCAGGATGACACCGGTGCCACGGTGCTGCTGAATAACGGGACAGGGGCCTTTGGGAGGGGAACCAACTACTTCCCGGGCGGTAACCCCTCTTCCGTGACGCTCGGCGATATGAATATAAAGATGGGAAGATCGACCTGGTAATCCCCCTCGGCACTGGAAACGTTGGCATCCTCATGAATACCTGCGGCATAGCCCCCTCCTCCGCCTGTGTCACGAGCCTCTTCTTCCCCCGCTTCGTCTCAGATGCGAATCAGTCTACGGGGATTGCACTCGTCAACGCTGACAGTGAAGCCGCGACGCTACGGTTTACAGCGATTGATGGAAACGGCGCCACCGTTCAGGGTCCAAATATCACGAACCCCGCCACGAGAAACCTGAATGCCGGCTCGCAACTCGCGCTGGGCTGTTGACGTCTTGGAAGGAGGATCGACATCCAGCCAGCCGGCGAGTTGGTTGAAAGTCGAGAGCACGGCCCGCAAAGTTGCGGGTATCTTCCTCGCGCTCGACCCTGCTGTAACACTCCTGGATGGGGCTGATGTCTCTTCGCGAACTCTAACTTCCTTTGTGTTTCCCGAAATTGAGACTAGCGAGGACGGTTTCACGCAACTGCACATCGTCAATCCCCAAGCGAGTCCGAACCAGACCACTCTGGAGCTCGTCAGCGCCGACGGTCACGTGCGCGCCCGGGCGGACCGCGCGATCGCGGCGAACGGTTGGGTGGCGGAACTGGTAGCGG
>DAOTAI010000164.1:0-10211 GCA_035593865.1 Acidobacteriota bacterium | reverse complement strand
GGTTTCCGCCTCCCCAAGCCCGGACGAGCCCCCCATTTCTTGGTACGCCTTCGGGCTAGTCAACCTCTCCGGCGAGCTGTTACATGGAGCGCCCGACCGCCACGGCTCTGTGGCGGGATGCGACGGCCGAACGCCGGGAGACGACTTGCACTCGAACCGCCCGGCGTGCACGGCCCGGTCATCTCAAATTCCGGAACAGCCCCATATCAACGAGCATCATACGGCCCGTGGACGCTTTTGACCCTGAAGCTTTCGTCACTGTCGTCGAGGACGAAAACCTCGTAGGTATCGCCGCCCGGAGCAACCCGGACGACTACGTGTCCCTGGGCTGAAGCTACCTCGTCAAAAGCCTTGATGTACCGCGGCAGGACTTCTTCCGGAAAGGCCCACTCGCCGCTCTTCAAGTGCTCCTCGCGGCCGGGCCAGAGACCGTTGGTAAGGAAAATGTCGCGCGGCCCGCGGTAGGAGTCCTCGCTACGCATCCGCTCCAAAGCGTGCCATCTGGGCTGGATCGAGTCCCACACCTGAACGATGTGGATCCGCGGCCGAAGTTCGCGAAGAAACAAGTAGTAGGCTTCGGACCCATGGTGGTTCGCCACGTGGACGTCCACCGGTCCGACAATCGGCGCGACGAACTCCTCCATCTCGCGCAACAGGTCACCGCCGTTGAAATAGGCGAAGGATCCGTAGCGGATCACGAACGCGCAGCTCAGAGTGTTCTCTTCCAGGTCGGCCCTCCGGTTTTCAGGGAACGGTGAATGGGTTTGACTGCCTTCACCGCTCCACGCTTCCCCGCCCGCCGCAAGGTTGCGGATCTGAAAGCCCTCGCATCGTTCAGGTTCCCGCAGGCACACAATCTGGTCGTTTCGTCCGGGCACAAATCTCTCTATTTGCCCTCCTCGCGCCGTGAACTCCTTGCGAAAGTTGCTGTAGACCACTCTGCTTGCGGCCACGGGAGGATAATCGGGCCGGCTCCGGTCGAGCAGCGTCCGAATCGGCACCTGCCGGTCCACATCGGCGATTCCGTCGATGTGATCGGCGTGAAAGTGCGTCATTAACGCATAGTCGATCCGGCCCTCAGCACCCTCGGGATGCCGTGCCCGGATGTACCGGCCGATCCATTCTCCCGGAGGACGCGAGTCGTCGGGACGACGGGGCGCCTTGAATCGGTCGGGACGAGAAACGTCCGCGTCGTCGGGAGCGTCCACGAGGAGCGTGGTCCCGTCCGGAAAGATACAAAATGTGCTATCGCCCCACACGTTGATGTGGTGAATCTCCAGCATTCCGGGCTCCCAGTCTGCCAGGATCCGCCGGTCCTGAGCCGGGAGGCCCGCCGGCGGCACGCACATGATTGATGCAAAAACGAGGAGTCGTAACGCCCGGCCATAGGTTCCTCCCCGCACATTTCGATCGGCCTGCTTCATCATGCGGCATCCTTTCTTGCAACTTAAACCTTTCTGATCACCTAAATTGTCAAGCCCCGGATCTTGGCTCCGGTGAACCTGCACTTTTGCTTGATGGTATCGCGTTTCGCCTGCGACCGAGCTGCGGTGACACCCGGAGGGAGCGCAGGCGTCCTCGCCTGCGACTGCGGGGGTGGCCCTTTACTAGATGAGAGGACGTCGGTGGAGCGTTTCCGCGTTTGACTTCCGGGTGTACGCCGGGCTTGTGTCAGGGGACTCTGGTAGGCTGGGATCTAGTCGTATGACTAGATTGGAGTTCTCTATGGGTTTCCCTACCAAAGTCCAACTCATCAAACGCAAAACCAATGTCCAGTGGTACGTCAACCTTCCTTCCGCCATTGCCCAGGCCATGGAGTTCAACCGCGGCGAGGTCGTCGAGTGGATCGTCGAGGACAAGGCCAACCTCATCCTTCACCGCCCCCACTGTCCTCCCTCTCCCGTCGAGGTAAAAAAAACTCCGGCGTACTCCTCCCCGAACTCGAGCGATGGATGACCGACTGCCGATCCGCCTCCGACCAGTACCGCTGCCGGGTCCGCATGCGTCGTCACATGCCGGCTCAGCTGGTTTGTCTGGGACGCCATACCCTGACCGCCGTCAAAGCCACGGCCGGGGAGCCCTTCTCCGACTGGTCGTCCGACTATCGCCTCTACAGCCGGGAGCGGTTTGACCCGCAAGCCGTCTTCGACGTCGTCCGCCGCCGCATCGAGCAGACCGTGGACGCGCAACGACCCCTGATCGTGGCGATGGACGATTCGCTGTTGCGCAAGCGGGGTCGGAAGATCCACGGGGTGGGGTATCGGCGGGATCCGTTGGGTCCTCCGTTTCAGACCAACCTGGTCCTCGGCCAACGGGTGCTGCAGGTGTCAGCCGCTCTGACCGGTCCCACCCCTTCGTCCATGCGGATGATCCCCATCGACTTCGTTCACGTCCCGACCCCCGCGAAACCTTCCCGCAAAGCCGACTCCACCCAGTGGGCCGCCTACCGCCAGGCGCAGGACCGTAGCCGGATCAGTCGCCACGGCTTGCAACGCATCATCGGGCTGCGGGACCGCCTGGACAAGGACGGAGCCGATCAGCGCAGGCTCCTGGTGGTCGTCGATGGTCGGTTCACCAACCGCAACGTCATGCGCTCGCTTCCACCACGAACCGTCTTCATCGGGCGGATCCGAGGCGACGCCGTCCTGTACCACTTGCCCGAGCCGCCGGCGGGCGCGCCGGGCCGCAGGAGAATCTACGGACCCCAGGCACTGACCCCGGAACAGTTACGTCAATCGCAAGACCATCCTTGGCAGGAGGTGCCGGCCTGGGCCTGCGGCCGCACCCACGCGTTTCGCGTCAAGCGGCTTCGGCCGCTGCGTTGGAGAACCACCTCCGACCAGGTCGATGTCCAGATCATCGCCATCGCTCCCTTGGGTTACCGATTATCCAAGCAGGGCCGGGTCCTCTATCGACAGCCCGCCTATCTGGTCTGTACCGATCCGGACCTCCCCCTGCAGGAGGTCCTTCAGGCCTACCTGTGGCGTTGGGACATCGAGGTCAACTTCCGCGATGAGAAGACCCTGCTCGGTGTCGGTCAAGCTCAGGTGCGCGTCCCCGCTTCCACCCAGACCGTGCCCGCTCTGACCGTCGCCGCCTACTCCCTGCTCCTGCTCGCCGCTCAGGCCGCCTTTCCCGCTTCCTCGGGCTGTCTTCCTCCCCCCAAATGGCGCACACGTCGAGCCGACCAGCGCCCCTCCCTGTCCGATCTGGTCTCCCTCTTGCGCCACGACCTCTGGGCCGACGCCATCCGCCTGCCCCGTTTTTCCCACTTCACGTCCACCCCCTCGCAAACCATGAAGTCGGAAAAACTCCCGCCTTCTCTTCACGGCGCTCTCTTTTACGCCCCCGCCTGACCCCCAAAAGGCCAAACCCGAGGGCGTGGCTACGCCACGCTCAGAACTGGACCTAATCACGAAAGAATGAAAACGAGTGGCCTGTCTATGAGTTCATTCGAGTTTTTGATGGAGAGTCCCCGCAGAACCCGCCCGCAAACATGGCCGGAATCACGAAAGACATCAAACTTGTCTCCGATGGCCAACAGCGCACCACTTCGCTTCTCAAGGGCCTTCGAGGCAAGTACCGTTATTTCGATTATCGCTAGCGACAGGCGCGTCTATACCTCAATCTCTTGAAACCGCCTGTGCCCAACGATGACAATCCTACAGAGCTTACCTGGGGATTCGCATTTCGGGAAAATAGAAGACCGAACGGAAAAGAGCCGCAACTCTGGTACCTGGTTGGGCGAATCCTGGATTGCGAAGACGCTGAGGATGCGAAGTCCGATATAAAGTCGAGTCTGGAAAATTTATCAGAAGACCACCGAGAGAATGCTAACAGGTTGATCGGGCGCCTGCACAGTCGCATCCATACAACCCTCGTCGGGAACTACTATCAAGAAAGATCCCGCGATTACGACAAGGTGTTCCAGGTCCTCGTTAGAGCGAATAGTACGGGACAGCCACTCAAATACTCAAATCCTTTGTTAGCAACCGCAACAGCGAAATGGGAAACGCTTGATGCGCGCCAAGAAGTTCATGACTTCAGTGATTTAATAAACGAACTCGGTAATGGATACAGCTTTGGCGAGGGCTTCGTGTTGAAAAGCTGTCTCTATCTCACCGAGAATTTACCCATCCAATTGAAAGTCAAAAGCTTTACGAAAACACACCTACGCACCATTGAAGGAAACTGGGATAAGATCAAAGATTCTGTATCAGCAGCCGTGCGGTTCATTTCCCGCTTTGGATTTAGCTCGAAGAACGTCGTCGCACCTTTGGCACTGCTACCCATTGCTTTCTACATCATGAAGCGCGGCAATTCACCAGTTGATACATCATGCAAGGCCGAGGATGCCGATGCCCAAGTTGCTATTCGCAAGCGGTTCATTTGCTCAGCTCTCAAAAATGCATTTGGAGGTTCGTCTCATACTACACTGATCCGATTGCTCGAGTTGTTGAACACTTGTGGCCCGACAAGTCTAATTCCTGCCGATCTCCTCTGCAAGTCGCTCGGAATTGAACCACGAATCGATGAGGCGGAAATCAATTGCATTCTGGAATCTGTCTACCAAGCACGTTACACGAATTTAGTCTTGTCATTGCTTTATTCTGATTGGAAGGACTCCGTTTTTCACGAAATCATATTTTCCCTGGGACGCAGTTCCAGCTGAGACCTTTGAAAAACGAGGTTACGACAAGGCAAGGATTCAAGCCTACATGTCGAGCTTCAACATTCTCATTAATTTTCAGTTGCTAACTAATTCAGAGAACCTTTCCGATAATGCTACGCCTTTTGACAAGTGATTCAGACACGAGATGCTGTATTCCGTAAGAGACACTTAATTCCTGATTACATAAAACTCGACTTTGATTGATTCGATGAGTTTTCAAAGGCACGTAGAATTTTGATTGTTGATTCACTAAAGGCGTTAGCATGATCAGTGATTCAGTGTTTAACAAGGCGCTCCACCTGACCGCTATTTCGCTGCGCTCCATAGCGGCAGGTGAGCTTGGTCGTTAACGAGCCTTCACTTTTTCCTTCTCGGCTGCTTCAAGAGCTTCCTTCTTCGTCTTCTCCGCCAGCTCCTCTCCGGTCTAGTGCTCCCCAGAAACTAGACAGGTAGTCAAGGTGTAAAATCGCTGCCGAATTTCTTGGAGGGACAAATGCCACAACACCAGAAGCTGTGGCGCAGGGATCACGGCAAAAGTTGCATTGGAAGCGATCAAGGGGCAGTGGATGATCAATGAGATAGTTTTTGCCTTCGAGGTCCGTCCGCACCAGGTAGCCCAGTGGAACGAAACAAGCTCTCGAGCAATTGCCGGAGATGTTTTCGAACGGGCGGGCCCGAGCGGAGGCCGCCGACGAAGAACTGCGGAATCAGTTGTAGCAGCAGATCGGTCAGCTCAAATACGAGCAGGACTGGCTCAAAAGAATGTGGCCTGTTGCGTTAAGGACCGGCGGCAATGCATCGAACCGAACCATTCCACCATCAGCATAGCGCGGCAATGTGAACTGCTGAATCTGGCGCGATCGAGCTGTTACTACAGCGCCTCGGGCGAGTCGGAGGAAAACCTGCACGTGATGCGTCTGCTCGACGAACAGTACACGCGAACGCCATTTTACGGTGTCCGGCGAATGGTGATCCGTCTGAACCGCATGGGGCACGCGGTCAATCCCAAGCGGATCCGCGGCCTGATGCGGTTGATGGGATTGGAGCCAATCGATTCGAAACCGCGGCTGAGTCAAGCCGGCCCGGACCACAAGATCTGCCCCTATCTTCTCCGTGGCGTACCGATCGAGAGGGCAAACCAGGTTTGGAGCAGCGACATTACCTACGTCCGGCTCCGACATGGATTCGTCTATCTGGTGGCGATCATGGACTCGTTCACCCGGTATGTCCTGTCCTGGGAAATCTCGGCTTCGATGGAGACAAGTTTCTGCGGCGCGGCACTGGACTGGGCATTACGGTGCGGCAAGCCCGAGATCTTCAACACGGATCAGGGGGTGCAGTTTACAAGTCACGATTTCACCGCACGGCTTTTGGACCGGGCATTCGGATCAGCATGGACGGCCGCGGCCGGGTCTTCGACAATATCTTCGTAGAGCGCCTGAGGAGGACCGTGAAATACGAGGACGTTTACCTGAAGGAGTATGCGGACGTCCCGATGCTGCTCGATGGCCTTGGCAGTTACTTCGACTTCTACAACCGGGAACGGCCGCATCAATCGCTGGGATATCAGACGCCTGCCAGTCTCTATTGCAAGCGCAAACACGGCAAGCGGGAGGGTGGCATGAAACGATCACCCGCTTCTCTCCGAATAGAACAGCGGCACGGGTGGATTGCTGCCGGCGATGAGTTCCGCAGGGCTTCGCGAATATTGTCGGATGGCGCCTTTAAGCTGTTCGTTCCCCTTGCTTTGGAAGCTGAGAACCGGACCGGGCGCGTACGGGCAACCTATAAGCGGCTTGCGGCAGAGTTGAAAACATCAAACCGTGCCATTGTGGCGGATGCGGCGGAACTGAGCGCAGAGAACGCTTGCAATATTCGGCCGGGAGACAATCAGTACTGCAAGACGGTCTTCGAAGTCTGCGACAGCCTCTGGCCTATGAACGGGAACCATCCTCCAGCCTGGGTTCATCCAATTCGTATGTTGCCGAAGTCCAGAAGCTATATCTCTCGCTCGGATGCGCCCGGCTCCGCCGATGTCCGGAAGGCCCAGGAATTTCAACAACGGGGCGTACCGCTGGACATTTTCGGAAAAGCCCTGCTGTTGGGCGTACTCAACATCTTACTCAACAGTTGGAAAAAGCATACCAAAAGGTGCAGGACATTGCCGTCAAGGCCGTCGAAGGTTCAGCCAGTCTCCGAACCTTTGGCACGTTCCAGCAAGCGGCAAGGGAGCAAGGCCGCGCACAGGAGCAAGAGAAATAAGGTTGTTCGTATAGTAGGGAGCGTTCCTTTGCCCATTTTTTGAAAACCTGGAAATGAATGGAATGCACCTTAAATATGGAATATACGGGGAAAACAGGCTAGCGGTGCGAGAAAGGAATTGCCATGAGTAAAAACTTAATGTTTCGCCGTATCGTTATCAAAAACTGGAAAAATTTTGCTAATGTAGATGTACCCTTGCAGGAGCGCGCCTTTTTAGTTGGTCCCAATGCATCCGGAAAATCAAACTTTCTGGATGCTTTTCGCTTCGTGAGGGATCTCGCTTCTCCTGGTGGAGGTTTTCAGGAGTCCATCAAGCGTCGCGGTGGCGTAACAGCGATACGCTGCCTGGCTGCCCGACGGTACTCGGATGTGGAGTTGCTTGTTGAACTTAAGGGGATAGACGACGATTCAAAGTGGGAATACGAGGTCGCATTCAATCAAGATAAACAGCGACACCCAATCCTGCGCAAGGAACGGGTACTCCGAAACAACGACGTTCTTTTGGACCGTCCCAATGAAGATGACCGCGAAGACGAAGCCAGATTATCACAGACTTATCTTGAGCAGGTGAATGTGAATCGTCCCTTTCGCGATCTAACTGCCTTCTTTTCCTCCATTCGATACCTTCATATCGTACCTCAGCTGGTCAGGGAGCCCGATCGTTCTGTCGGTCGCTCTAATGACCCATTCGGCGGTGATTTTTTGGAGCAGATTGCAAAGACACCAGAAAAGACCCGGAATGCCCGAATGCGTCGGATAAGAGGTGCTCTCCATGTAGCCGTTCCCCAGCTTCAGGAGATCAGTCTTGAGCGCGATGACAGGGGAACGCCACACCTACGTGGGAAATTCCGGCATTGGCGGGCACAGGGTGCGTGGCAAACTGAAGAGCAATTCTCGGACGGCACGTTGCGCCTTATGGGCCTTCTTTGGGCGGCGATGGAGGGGGGTGGCCCGTTACTTCTTGAAGAACCTGAGCTTTCTCTTCATCCCGAAATCATTCGGATGCTCCCACAGATGTTCGCCCGCATTCAGCGGCGAACTGCCAGGCAGATCTTCATCAGTACGCATTCTCCCGACCTATTACGAGACGAGGGAATCGGCCTGGATGAGGTGTTGCTGTTTATCCCTAAAGAGGAAGGTACCTTGGTGACGGCGGCTGCAGCCTATCGGGAAATACAAGAACTCCTCCAGGGAGGGCTTTCTCTCGCTGACGTCGTGATTCCCAAGACACGGCCGGAAAAAGCAGAACAATTGATGCGGTTTGGAGATATCTGACATGGATGGAAGCTTGACAATCCATGCCGCAGTGGAAGGCATTGTGGACGAAGCGGTTGCACAAAAGTTAATCATTGAGGCTGGCGGCTCGCCGGGTACTGTTTACGGGAAAACCGGCAAGCCATTCCTGTACGAAAAGATTCAAGGATTCAACAATGCAGCCAGAACTTGGCCATGGCTGGTTTTGGTGGATTTGAACCATGATGCCGAGTGTGCACCTCCCCTCTGTACACAATGGGTGCCTAACCCTGCCCGATATCTCTGTTTTCGTGTAGCTGTTCGAAAGGTGGAGTCGTGGTTACTAGCGGATGCAGAATCCCTGGGCGCTTTTCTTGGCCTCAATCCTAAGAGCATCCCCAATAATCCCGAGGGCCTTGATGACCCTAAAAGAGAAATGGTCAAACTTGCTAATCGTTCCCGTCGGGGGCCGATCCGGAAGGACATGGTACCACGGCAAGGAAGCGGTAGATCCGTAGGGCCGGCCTATGCTTCGAGACTGATCGAATATGTCCAAAGCTATTGGCGCCCGGATGTTGCGGGCGAAAAAGCAGAAAGTCTGAGACGGGCTATGGCCTGTCTCAGGCGGGTCATAAGTGAGGTTGCGCCATGATCCCCAAAGGATGTAAGTACTTGGCAGACGTGGATGCCATGACCGAACTGAGACAAGCACGGGAGGAACGAGCGTTGTACTGCCCTTCACCCGAGGAGGCAGGATAGAGATGGGATATATCCTTTGTATATTAGCTGGCTTAGTTGTAGGCGGCCTTGTTGCCTGGCTGATTGCATTCACCCGTGTCACCAAAGACCTCTCAGCAAAGATAGAGGAATCTGAGCGCCGTGCCAGCACGGCTGAAGGTCGTTCATCCGCATTGGAGGGGACGATTGCAGAACTGCGCGTGCAAAACGAAAAGGCCGTTGGGGAGCTTGCCGAAATCAGGAATCAACTGGCTGCCGAGACGAGCGCCAAGTGAAGGCCGAGACCCAACTGGCGGAGGCCTTCCAACGCCTTGAAGAAGAGAAAACACTTCTGGAGGAAGCCAAGAACCGACTGGCAGATACCTTCAAGGCCCTGGCGGGCGATACCCTTAATGCCAGTACGCAGGCATTTCTGCAATTGGCTAAGGAGACGCTGGACAAAGTGTTAACCGATGCGCGGGGGGACCTTGGCAAACGACAGGAGGCCATTCAAGGCATGGTCAAGCCCCTGGCGGAGTCCCTTGCCAAGTTCGAGGCGCATGTCCGCACGATCGAGAAGGAGCGACAGGAAGCCTATTCCGGGCTCACGAAACACCTGGAGCTTTTAACCACCAGTCATCAAAACTTGCAGAAAGAGACGGCGAACCTGGTAACGGCGCTAGCTACGCAAGCCGCAGGTACGGGGCCGCTGGGGCGAGATGACGCTGCGACGGGTCGTGGAGCTGGCAGGGATGTCCGAGCATTGCGATTTCTCTGAACAGGTGACCGCCGACGGCGATGGAGGTAAACTACGGCCTGACCTCATCGTGAGGCTGCCCGCAGGGCGTGAAATCGTCGTGGATGCCAAAGTATCCTTGGAGGCGTATCTCGATGCCGTCGCTGCGGAATCGGAGGAGGCCCGCAAGACGGCCCTCACGAGACACGCCGCCCAGGTACGGAATCACATGAACATCCTCGCCGAAAAACAGTACTGGCAGCAGTTCACGCAGGCCCCCGAGTTTGTCGTGATGTTCATTCCCGGCGAGTCTTTCTTCGGCGCCGCGGCGGATGCGGACCAGCGCCTCATTGAGGACGGATTGGAGCGGCGGGTCGTTCTGGCGACACCGACAACTCTCATCGCCCTGCTTCGTGCTGTTGCATACGGTTGGCGCCAGGAACAGATCGCCGAGAACGCCCAGGAGATCAGCGACCTCGGCAAACAGCTCTATGAGCGTATGAGAATCATGGCTGAGCATATAGCGGATATCGGCAAGGGCTTAGAGAAGGCCAATACGGCATACAACAAGGCGGTCGGCTCCATGGAGAC
>DAOTAI010000163.1:0-10229 GCA_035593865.1 Acidobacteriota bacterium | reverse complement strand
GAGACTGCAACGCCTTCTGTACAAACCATAGTGATTGGGCGGTACCACCAGTCATAGAGAACTCGCGGCTCGTTTCGGGTAAGAAGACTCAAGGTTAAAAGCTGGGGACGGCACCGTGGATCTGTTGGGAGAACACCGGGAGGATCTCTTGGAACCGGTGAAAGAAGGCAATCCGCCACCCTAGCCTGCCTTCCTGTAGTAACAGACCAAATTTACCGAGCAAGTGAGCGGCTCCATAGTTTTACGGTGAAAACCACTAATCTCGGCTAGATATCCGATAGTGTCCGCAACTTTGCAAGAAGAGCCACGATCGGTCAGGACAACTCGCCCTCGGTCGTAAGTGAATGAGGAAATCAGTACTCGCTCTGAGAACGAACTCGTATCCTAATTCAGCTACGGCCACGCGTCGTTTCGAGTCGTTTTGCCGGTACCTCCATGAAGCGGGCTTTTCCGTCACGGTGCTGGCACTAGCCCCGATGGAAAGCGAGATGCAGGGGCGGCTGCATCTCAATCCAGAGTGCCGGTTCGAGGTCTTTCACGTGCGGCCCATCCGACGGGGTAATGCACGACGCAAGGCCGAGGCTTGGCTGGCACGATACGTTTTTCCTCGAATGGAGTTCAATCCAACGGACAATCGCGTCGTCTCGCTTGCCGCACATCAACTTCTTCGAGAAAGGAAGTTTCATTGCATACTGACAACCTACCCACCCATGGGCTCCTTGGCGCTGGCCGACCAGCTTTCGCGTCGGTATGGTGTCCCCTGGATTGCCGACTTGCGGGATATTCCTGATGAAATAGATACTGGCCGTGTCCATTGGCGGACGCGACGAGCTGTGAACGCACTTGAGGCAGCTTGTGCCAGCGCGTCGCACCTTGTTACGGTATCTGAACCTCTGGCCGAACGCCTACGAAGGGACTACCGCTTGGCACGGCCGGTGACTACGATCTATAACGGGTTTGAGGTCGACGACATTGTGCACGTTGAGGGAAAACAACCTTCCGACAGCATTTTTCGAATTACCTACTGCGGTAGTTTTGGTTATGGGCGGAGTCTTTCCTTACTTCAACGTTCGCTTCGTCTACTGAAAATCCGAGGTTGCAGTTTGGATGGCGTGGAAATCCACATCTATGGGTCTCGAAGATCCCCCTCCGATTGGTCTGACGATATCTGCCCAGACGTCCCGATCAAATTTCATGGCAGGGTGCCGCATGAGACAGCACTAAGAGCCGAAAGCGCTTCCGCTATTTTACTAAGTCTGGCATCACCGGGAGCTCAAGGAATCCTCACATCTAAGATATTCGAATACGCGATGGTAGGCCGGCCTGTGCTAAGCATTCCGGCTGACAGCGGAGCGTTGGACGAGTTTATTCGAAATGCTGAGATAGGACTAGCAAGTAGCGACCCTGAGGAGATTGCTACCCTTATTGCACGGCACATATGTGAATGGCGCAGAACTGGCGCCTTGCCAGTCGTCGTACCAAACCGTGACTACTTGTCCGCGTTTTCCAGGCGTGCGCAGGCTGCCAGGCTCGTTGAGTTAGTCCAGGTTCTTCTCGGCAGACCCCAGGCTCCGTGAAACCGAGATACACCTCATCCCGAATCGGGTAGACGAGGTCCCCCAGAATCAAGCGACAATTGCAAAGTGCTCGCGTCGCCTTAAGATAGAGCACCAAGCTTCGGTAAATTGCCAGGCAACAGGACCACATCAGGCACGCGACTGAAACGGAGCGTCGATGAAAACCTCAGACGAGAAGCGAGTAAAGGCCAATGACTACCGGACCGTGGTGATCGGCGGCGACGTCCGGCCGACAGGGCGCTACGAAAGCCTTTTCGCCCGGGGAGAAGCCGATCAGATCTTTGGTCACCTCGTCCCTGAATTCCGTCTTGCTGACTATTCGATCGTAAACCTTGAATGCCCTCTGGTTTCGATCGCCTCGCCCATTACTAAGACTGGCAAGAACTTCCGTGCTTCGGCGGAATGCCTTTCTGGAATCGTAAATGCGGGAATCCGAGCCGTTAACCTCGCAAACAACCACATCATGGATCAAGGGGAGACCGGACTGCGCAGCACACTGGTCGCCTGCAGGTTGAGATCAATCGACTGTGTGGGAGCGGGGTCAAATCTTGAGCAGGCCTCTCGCCTCCTCGTCTCGTCTCTTGGAACGATTCGTGTAGCGTTTCTCGGTCTCGCCGAACGCGAGTTTTCATCGGCAGGTCGTCGGTCTCCGGGTTTTAACCCTTTCGACCTGATGACTGTTTATAAAATCATGCGTTTAGCTCGGGAAGAGTATGACTACCTGATAGTCTTGTATCACGGCGGTACCGAGTACTACCCGTACCCCAGCCCGAGACTTCAATCCGCGTGCCGGCTCTTGATCGAGTTGGGGGCCAACGCGGTGATATGCCAGCACTCGCATTGTCCCGGTTGCTATGAATGGTACCGAGGTTACCCAATAGTCTACGGCCAAGGGAACCTGATCACTGACGGTCCTGCAGGTGGCAATCCCGAAAGATACAAGGGATTCCTGGTCAAGCTTAAGTTGGCACCTCCCCCAGGTAGGAGTGTCACGATGGAAAGGGTGAATTACGTCCAATCGGTCGGCCAGCTTGGTGTTCGACGAATGAATTCGGCACAGGAGACGACATTCGAGCGAGAACTGCACGAACGATCAAGAACTGCCGCAGATCCCGAGGCAATCGAGAATGAGTGGCGCCGCCATTGCGATAATAAATGCCCAGAATACCTTAGCCGTCTCTTCGGGTATGGACGTGTTCTCTCCGCGATAAATCGCCGGACCCGCTTTAAGCAGAAAACGCTGCGCGCGGGAAGGCTGGCCGTACTACTCAATCTGGTGCGATGCGAGAGCCATAACGAGGCCTTGGTTTCAATTCTGGAGACCCTCCTTGCTGAAAAAGCGAGCGAAGCTAAAGACAGACGCGCTGACGGCCTTTGACTTCTCTTCTCGAAGCAACTTTCATCTTTTGCAATAGCTTAGGTTAGAGGATGGGTGCATTCTTTCTCTTTACGAAGCACTCGAACATAGACCTCCCGAGCACACGTCAGGTCTTTCGAGACAGGGGGTTCAACGAACCCAATGTGTTTGATCTGAATGGAGCAACCCTGTGGCTGTTCCGGAAGCAGTTGCTTGAGGACAACAACTACTACTTCTTGAACGCTACGACCGCAATCTTCGCAGTCGGAACTCCCGTGTATCGTGGCACAACCTACCTCGAGACTTTGCGGGGTGTGCTGAAGGACTATGTTGCAGGAATCCTTGATTGGAACCAGCTGCTTGGTGCGTTTTGTTTGATCCTATTCGTTAACGGCCGACTTCACATTATTAATGACCGTCTTCATCTGCAGCATGTTTTTTACGATGAGGGCGGCACTCGGATTTCCTCTTCATTCCTCGCCATAATCCAATCCACGAAGGAACGATTGAGACTAAGCCGACGAGCCGTTTACGAGAAACTCATGACGGGTTACGTCACCGGAAGCGAAACCATGATTGAAGGAATTCACAGGTGGACATCCGATGAGGCACCTTATCGTGAGTTCGGCTCTAACATTCGCCTTCTAACGGTCGAGACGGGCCCATCAGGATATGAACCAAGTAGCCCCGGAGGTTTCACAGAATGTGCAACCCACCAAGTGCATACTTTGCGGCAGTATTTTGCTCAAATCCGAGCTAACGCGCAAAGATATGGTTGCGATATCGGGTTGTCCGGAGGCTACGACAGTCGCCTGATTTACGCTTTAGCCTGCTCTCTCCGCCTGCCTGTAACGGCTCACACTCACGCGACTGGCCACGCGCACGCGAGCGAGGTGCAGATTGCCGAAGAATTGGCTCAATTACACGGAGTCAAGTTACGTATTATCCCGACTCGAGATATTCTGTCTCAGCCGGAGGAAGCTCTCGATTCAGTCTTGGAAGAGAATTTCAATTACTTCGATGGGCGCTGCGCTGACAATTCGGGCTTTTTTGGCGAAACCTATACGCGATGGTATCGATTGGCCGTTCAGGGATCGTGTAAGCTCGGCCTGAACGGGCTTGGCGGTGAGATCTACAGAAACTATTACTGCACACCGAATCGCGTGCGGTTTCCACACTGGTTCACCGCCAATGTGCTTTACCCGGGAGCGCAATTCGTACTCAACAAAAGAGCAAGTCGCAATGAGGTGATTGCAGCTGTACTGGAGAAGATGGGAAAGCGACTCGATGCTAAACTCACTGGAAAAGTGGACTTGCTCACAGTGCGCCGCTATTACAGCGAGATCCGGCAGCCCGATTGCGAAGGTGCAGTTGTCAATGCCCATAATCAGCTATCGCTCTACCTGACACCCTTCATTGAATATCAGATTATCCGGGAAGCCTATTCTGCGACACCGCACTTGGGCCCGAGTGGACAGTTCCAGAGTGCGATGCTGGAGCTGATCGACAGCGATGCGGCTCGGGTGTCCTCTCACTATGGGTATCCCTTGATACATCAGCCAGCTTCGCGCCTCCTCATAGCGTCAGTTAAGAGGATTGTGCCTGATTTGTTCTGGATACTGCGCAGGAGGAGTCAGGTTCGCCACAGCGCGACTCTGACCAAGGATTATGAGCGCTACCAGTCATTAGTAGCTAGATCTAGGACTTTGGGTGAAATCCATGACACTCTGCAAACCTTCGTGCCAGGAATTGCCCTCCCTTTGTGCCTTCGCCACTCGGGCCAAAGAAGAACCACACTCTTCGTCGGCTACTTCTTGAAACGTTTTGCGGAACGGATTTCCTGATCCGTGTCATGAAAGCGCTCTGTTTTTCATTATGTATAAGCACTTTGTCATCACCTACAAACTTACTCGTTTCATCCCTGCACCCCTAAGAGGATTGTTGCGCGAGTGCCTCAATACCGAAACGTACGACCGCTTCTTGGCACAGCGTCGCGACCCATATCACCTGCTAGAGAGCGACTACGTGGCTCCCGGTAGCCCATATACTCTCGGAATCATCTTGCAGGAATCCCATTACCACAAGAATTACGTTGCTGCATGTCGCGAGATAGGGATTTCGTATCGTCTGCTCGACCTGAAGCGCGACGACTGGATCGAGACTTTTCTCAAGTCCAAATGTGATGCTTTCCTTGCCTGGCCTTCGCCAGAACGATCTATTTGGAAAGAGATGTTCGATGAACGACTACGAATCCTCTCGGAGGACTTGCACCAGATAATTTATCCGAGCCTTAAGGAGTTATGGCTCTATGAGAACAAACGACGGACTCGCGATTGGCTCCTCGCACACCGGATTCCGCATCCACGTTCTTGGGTTTTTTTTGACGCGGAAAGTGCAAGAGCATTCGTGAGGGATGCTACCTTGCCTCTGATCTTTAAAACAACCCTTGGCGCGAGCTCCCGAGGAGTCTGGATATTGACTAAGAGACGGAAAGCTCTCCACATGGTGGACAAAGCCTTCGGGGCCGGCATTACACCACGCCGCGCGCTAAAGTACGAACGCCAACGGGGCTCGGTCTATTTTCAAGAGTACTTGCCGAACGTGCAAGAGTGGCGAATGGTTCGCATCGGGGAGTCCTTCTTCGGATACAAGAAGGGGCGGGTTAATGAATTCCACAGCGGTAGCCGAATCAAGCATTGGGGCGCTCCCGCCGAAACCCTTCTTGCTCTTACTCGAGAAATCACAGATAAGGGCGGATTTACTAGCATGAATATTGACTTTTTCGAGACCGAAGATGGGCGTTATCTCGTAAATGAAATGCACACCGTTTTTGGTCAAAGCACGATTGAGCAAATGCGGGTCGGAGGGAAAG
The DNA here is from genome assembly GCA_035593865.1 of Acidobacteriota bacterium. Classification (GTDB taxonomy): domain Bacteria; phylum Acidobacteriota; class UBA6911; order RPQK01; family RPQK01; genus RPQK01. Next base: position 4,423 of record DAOTAI010000163.1, on the reverse strand, counting down.
CGGGTCGGTACCGGTTCGATCAGGAGACGCAGCAGTGGGTTTTCGAAGAAGGGGATTTCGCGCGCAACGCGTGTGCCAATGCACGCGTGAAACACCTAATCGAAAACGTTCTCAGGCATGATTGAAGTGGGGACATGCGGGACGCACCATACCCGTTGAATCCGCGGTACAGCCAACCCAGTGTGGCACGTTCTCTTCCTTCGGCCACGCTCTTGGGGCTTGCTGATCTTCTAATCCTTGCCGTGATGGTTGGGACTTTCTTCACGGCAGAAGGGAATATTTACCGGCTGTTAAACCAAGGAATGGCTGGGGCCGTCGTACTCATCTACTCCTGGTGCCATATCCAGTTGCGTCCACGGATCCCCGCGGAGTTTTACTTGGCTGGGCTTTTTGTTGCCTGGAGTTGGGGCAGCGGGCTACTCGTTGCAAAAGACACCGAATGGGTAATGTCTTACGGCATCATGCTCGCGCGCTTTGTAATCTTCGCCGCATGTGTGGGCGGTATCACTTTGGTTCGTGGAAATCCGGCAAGAGGATTTATCGCTTTCGTTGCGGTGGCGATTCATTTGTCGCTCTGGGTTCTGACGTCAGGGGATTTTAACGAGCTGCTCATTGGTCAATCAGATTTCCGAGATCTGGGTGTCAACCGCAACAGCGCGGGTCTTCATCTATTGTGGGGCATCGCTGGCATGGCATTTCTTTGGGGAATGACTAACAACCTTGCGTATCGCATCATTCTCCTCGCAGCATCATTAACGAGCATTTTCACGCTCATATCGACGGCCTCCAGGAAATCGTTCATCAGCCTTCTTCTGTTTATCTCCTTATGGCTGGTGTACTGTCACATCAAGGGTGCAAGACGGGGTGTTGTAACGTTAGCACTGGTGGCAATCGTTTCCTTTGGCGTTTACTTCCTGATTGTGGACGTGGTTCCCGAAACGTATCTTGGTCAACGTTTGGAACAAACAATAGAGGACCGAGGTTTCAACGCGACACGCCGTGGCATGTACAACGAAGGATGGGAAATGTTACTCGAAAACCCGCTGACTGGAGTTGGTCTGGGCAATTTCACAGTGCAATCCTCTTTTGACGCTTATTCACACTCAGACGCGATCGAGATCCTCAGCACTACCGGGGCGGTCGGGTTTTGCCTGTATTTTCCAATTTACCTGCTGCTCTGGCGGCGTATTCGACGCATTCGCAGGTGGACCAACGATCCTCGAACCGTTTACCAAATTGGAGTATACCAAGCACTTCTGCTCACGATTCTGGCTGTCGGCCTCGGTGCACCTCACTTCCTTAGCCTCTTTGTCTGGGTTCTTCTGGCACTTATGATTGGTCATACATCGACCCTCGAGCGGAGCCTTTCCAGTCGGCGTATTCCTGTGAAGAGAGTATGGTGACGGCTACGCGCGCGCCCTACGCGATCATTTGCGGCGGTTATGTCAATGCGTACAGCATCGCCCAGTCTCTCAAAGCCATTGGCTGGGAGGGATCGATAGTATGCCTTAAGGACGCCGCGACCCCTGCTCTGGTCGACATAAGGAAGGATGTTGAGACATGGAACGATCCCCTGTCGTCGCCGGTGGACGTCATCAGGCTGATATCAACGAGGCTTCCGGCAGAAGCCTCAAAAATTGTCTTCCTTACTGATGAGCGTTTTCATGAGGCGCTCCGAGACGGCATTCGATCCGGTTCCCTACACAATACGCGTCTCTTCCTCGGCGCGGCAAATTGTCTGGAAACGATCCTTGATCGGTATGAGTTTTGTCGGTTCATTGAAACCCGTCAGTTAGGGTCGGTGCCCAAGACAATAGGGTCTGACGTTGATCCCTGGGCCACTTTCGTCAATAGATTCTTTCTTCGGTTCAAGAGATCTTGGCGCGGCATCGAGAAACTTCCCCGTGTACGGCCGGTTTCTGACAAAAAGACGTTCAAAAAGATCGTCACGGGATTACGGGACCAAGGATACCGCGAGGAAGAATGGTGTTATCAGGAAATATTAAGCACTTCACCTCGCCATAACGTGTCAATCAGCGGATGGCACAGCGCTGACCATCAGACCTATCTAGCAACTAGGAAAGTCTTGCAGCATCCAGCCGAGACCGGCAACGGTGACGTATGTGAGTTGATCGAGACTCCGCCGGGATTAGCAAAAACAACGGAAAGACTACTAACCACATTGGGATACGAAGGGCCTTTCGAACTGGAGTTCGTGTTGGACACGAAAGCAGATCAATACAAGATGATTGAGTTGAATCCGCGTTTTTGGATGCAACATGGGCTAATAGGCGCGGCGACAGGACAGGAGTTGATCTGTCGTTACATTGGCAGAACGCCAGGCTCTCCTCCACCACTGCCTCCAAAATACTGGGTAAACTCCGTTTACGCGATGTTTCGACTGATGCGACTCGATTTAAGAATCTGCCGTTACATCTACAGCAGTTCGACTCTCCTTGTTCCTTCGTGGTCTGAGACTTTCAAGTGGTTACCGTTGCTTGCATCGAAGAAATTCCGGTCTCACCTGCCGAGGCGCACTGGACGTAAATGACAGCAACCTCTGGGCTATCGCATATAGCCTTCATTTCGCGCAATTATCCGACACCGTGGCATCCCTATAAAGGTGTGTTTCTCAGAGAACTCGTTAGAGCTGTTGCACGGCTGGGGATCCGCTGCACGCCGGTTCACCCTATTCAGATGGACAGATGGTTGCGTCACGTGGTCCTCGGGGGAATGAGTGTTCAGCGAGTTGAAACCGAAGATGCGATTAGACCTGTCTATATTGGAGCTTCGAATCGGAGAGCTGGTCCAGTCAATACTACTGTTCTCACTCAAGCAATGTTCCAACGTGCTGCTCTCCGGGCTCTACATCGTCTCAGTCCACGACCGGACGTCCTCTATGGGCATTTCCTGTACCCCGGAGGAGGTGCAGCGGTATGGTGTGGTAGGAGGATGCGGCTGCCTTCCTTTGTGGCCATCGGTGAAGGTGTCTTTTGGACGGCGAAGAGTATCGGCCTAGATAGAACGCGCTGTGATTTCCAGGACGTGACAGGGGTCATTGCCGTCTCTTCTCACCTAAGAAAGAAGGCGGTAACCGAGTTATGGATACCTGCCCACAAAATAGGCGTCTTTCCCAACGGAGTCGATCGGACAAAGTTTTTCCCTCGAGATCGCCTCGCAACCCGTATCAAGCACGGATTCCCTGAAGACTGTTTTTTGGTGGCTTTTGTCGGGAATTTCGTACACGAGAAGGGTGTGGATCGGGTTGTTCGCGCTATCGAAGGTCTAGATCGAGTGAAGGCGGTCTTTGCTGGGAGTGGGCCGATTCACCCTAGTGGCGAGAATATCATTCGCGCCGAACGATTCCCACACGAATGTATTCCGGAAATCCTCTCGGCAGCGGATGTATTTGTGCTACCTACAGTTGCGGAAGGCTCATCCAATGCGATAGTGGAGGCAATGGCTTGTGGTTTGCCTGTCATAACATCGATCGGCGAATTCAATGATGATTTGGTCGACGATTCGATGTCAATTCGGGTACACCCGTTGGATGTTGATGCTTTAAGAAGAGCCATCATTGTGCTGCGCGACAATCCAGAACGACGCCGAGAAATGGCCCATTCATCGTTTCAGCGCTCCGAACGATTCGATATAGCCCGTCGAGCACACAACATTTGTCATTTCATTGCCGAAAAAGCCAGCCTTCAAGTAGTCGAAAGAAATGTTGAACCAACGAGGTAAGGCTACTGTTTGCCACCTTTCATCCGCACACAATTGGTATGACGAGCGCATCTTCCAAAAGCAGGCAAAATCGCTCGCCCAAGCGGGCTACCGAGTTTGTTTTATTGTCCCACGTGATCGCTCGGTTGAAGTTGATGGAGTGAGGATTGTGGCAGTACCACAGGCAAGAGGCAGACTACACCGATTTCTAGTTACTCATCCGTGTCTGCTACGCGCCGCTTTACGGGAACACGCTCTCGTGTATCACTTCCACGATCCTGAGCTAATCCTAGTAGGTCTGTGTCTAAGAGTTTTCGGGAACCGAGTGATCTATGACGTACACGAAGACTATGAACAGATCTTGTCCGGCGCCGTTTGGATGCCCCGTCCCATACGCCGATTGATCTCGATCTTTTGGCGATTTTTCGAGTGCATTACGGCCAGGGCATTCAACGCAATCATAGTAGTCGACTCACAGATCCGGGAAAAATTTCCGCCAGGGAAGACGGAGATGATCACGAATCCACCGCCTCTGGCTTTTGTCCGAGACAAGCCAAAACTCGAACGGTCAGGTCCGTTAAAGCTCATTTATCTCGGTGCTATCGCTGAACGTCGCGGTGTGCTGAAGATCATTGAGGCGTTGCCGTTCCTTACCAACGGAGATGTGGAGCTGCACGTAATTGGCGCAGTTAACGATGTAAGG
>DAOTAI010000162.1:0-10233 GCA_035593865.1 Acidobacteriota bacterium | reverse complement strand
CTGCCAGGCATTTTCCAACTGGTGGATTAAGGGGATGAATTCAGTCGAACCCGATCGACCTAAACCGAGAATCGTAATCATCTCTTCGATGTCTGCCTACACGGCAAGCACCAACCGGGGGGATTACTGCCTAACCAAAGCGGCCCTCGGAATGCTCACCAAGCTCTACGCGGCGCGGTTGGCAGATTACGGCATCAATGTCTACGAGATCAGGCCTGGCATTATTGCAACGGACATGACCGGGCCGGTGAAAGAGAAATACGACAAATTAATCTCGGACGGCTTGACTCCCATTCGGCGCTGGGGCCAGCCGTCAGACATAGGGTACGCGGTCAGAGCCATCGCTGAAGACCGATTTCCTTTCTCGACAGGCGAAGTCTTTAACGTAGATGGAGGATTCCATCTTCACCGACTGTGAACAATGCTGATCAATAATTCCCTGACTATCGACGCACTAAAACCAAAAATCAACCGACTGTTTGAACTTTCTGCGGAAAAAATCAAGATCCTCGAGAAACGATGGGACCCAGCCAGGGGAACGCCGGTTTTTACAGTGGCTGGGCAGTACACGACTCGCGGCTGGACTGAATGGACCCAAGGGTTCCAGTTCGGATCGGCCCTTCTGCAGTTCGATGCCACGTCTGACGCGTGGTTCCTGGATTATGCCCGTCACAAGATCCAGACGTTAATGGCCCCCCATTTGACTCACTTGGGGGTCCACGATCATGGTTTCAATAACGTAAGCACCTATGGAAACCTGCTGCGACTGGCCCGGGAAGGGCGAATCGAGGCATCGGACGGGGAAATCGAGTCCTACCGGGTCGCTCTGAAATGCAGCGGTGCGGTCCAGGCGGCCAGATGGACTCGAATTGCGGACGGCCGCGGGTTTATTTACTCTTTCAACGGCCCGCATTCGCTGTTCGCCGACACCATTCGTTCGCTTCGGTCGCTGGCGGTCGCGCATAAGCTCGGACATTACCTCCTGACCGAGAATGACAAACGAGTGTCCCTCCTGGAGCGGCTACTGCAACATGCTTCGGTGACCGCCGACTTTGCGGTCTATTATGGGGAAGGTAGAGACCTATACGACGTTCGCGGACGGGTCGCGCACGAATCGATTTTCAACGTAAACGACGGCAATTATCGCTGTCCGAATTCTCAACAGGGCTACTCTCCCTTTTCTACCTGGACACGAGCGCTCGCCTGGATCATGTGTGGATACGCCGAACAACTGGAGTTCCTCGGTGTTGTCCAAGACAGCGAACTTGGGCCTTTTGGAGGACGCGCCAGTGTTGAGGCTCAACTGCTTCGCGCCGCCGAAGCCACCAGCGATTTCTATATCGATCATACTTGCCGGGACGGTATTCCCTTCTGGGACACGGGCGCTCCGGGTTTATCGGCTCTCAAGAACTATCAAAAGAAGCCTTCTGATCCATTCAATGATATAGAACCGGTTGACAGCTCGGCGGCCGCAATCGCAGCACAGGGACTGTGGCGCTTAGGAAACTACTTGCGTAAGTTCCCCCGCCGCAAAGCCGACAGCCGAAGGTACAGACAGGCAGCCCTTACGGTGGCTGACACTCTTTTCGACGAGCCGTATCTGTCGACGGATGCAGCCCACGAGGGACTCATCCTTCATTCCGTGTACCATCGCCCGCGTGGCTGGGATTCGATCCCTCCGGGAAGAACCATCCCGTGCGGCGAGTCATCGATGTGGGGGGATTATCACGCCCGGGAACTGGCACTGCTGCTTCTCAGAGAGGCCGATCATCTACCGGAGCTGACCTTCTTTGCCATCGGAGACTGACGCAGCTGGCGAGATTAACACAGCCCTGATCGGAGATCCGTCCCCTCCTTCGATCTTCAGAGGCAGAGCCACCAGCAGATACTGGCCGTCGGGAATATCGCCGAAGCGGAGATTTTCGACGATGATCACGCCCCGACGGCCCAGTATTCTGTGAACCGGGAGTTCCCGGCTGTCGAAGGAATCGACTGACGGCGCATCTATACCCACGAGTTGAACACCCGATTCCACAATGGCCTCGGCCGCTTCCGGTGACAAGGAGACAAATTCCCGCGGAAACTCAGCCAGTTCCGTCGGCGCATTGGCGCGAATGAGCAGCCGGCGGGGCCTGTTTGCCAAAACGGCATCCAGATGGGAGCGACCTATGACCCCGGCGTGGGAAGTGACAGTGATGAGTTCGGCCGGACCGACGAGAACCCAGAGATTGAGCTGGTCAACCGGGCGTCCTCCGGGGAGATAATGGGCCGGGGCATCCAGGTGAGTTCCCGTGTGGGCGCTCAAAGTCAATTCAGAAGAATCGGCCAGGCCGCCTTCTTCCATCCTTGAAGTCATCCTCCTGGAGACTGGAGGATCTCCCGGCCAGACGGCCATACCGGGGCGGATGGTGTGCGAAATATCGTAAATTTCCATCGTGTACCTCAAAAGACGAACTCCACGCCCAGGCGCGCAATGCGAGGCGGTTGAAACTCGACCGGCAGCCGTAGCATGAACCAGGGACCGGTCAGATCAATTTCTTCTGTCTTGTTGCTGTTGTTCAGGAGGTTGAAGACATCAAAGACCAGCCGGATGTCTCCTCCTCGCCACGTCAGGATTTTCCTGATTCGGAGATCGGCGGTCAGATTGAATTCTGTTCGGTGTCCTCCCGGATTTCCTCGCGGTGTCGCATAAACAAAGAAAGGCCCCTGGTTGAAACCGGTAATGATCAGCTTGCGACCAAAGGGCAGACCGTCATAGTAGCGAGCAACCGTGGACACTGTCCAGCCTCGCCCCAACTGAAAAAGCCCGAGATAGCGAACCGTGAAAGAGCGATCGAAATACTGTCTCCCGTAAGTCCAGATCAGGCTGTTGGGATTGTCCAGCAGTCCCCCAATAACCCCCTGGTCATTTTCGAATTCAGTATTGCCCGGGCTGGTGAGAACCCGGGTCATGTAAGCCGAGAAATGCAAAGCCATAACGCCCCAAGCGCCGCCGCGATAGGACAGCACCATTTCCAATCCTTTGTGAAATCCGTTAAGCCCTTCGGGATTGGTGAGAAGGAACGAGTCTTTTCCCAGAGTTGATGGATCCTGGTTATAGACTACAAGGTTCTGATCATCAGCGGTGCCGGGCTCGTAATCTCCTCCGGGATCGAAAACCGTAACCGGGGTGTAGGCCGAAAACGGCACTCCGAGGTTCACTGTCTCCAAGCGATCTTTTTCATCACGGCGAAAGAAATCGGCGCGGAAGCCAAACCCCCAGGGAAGCTTCTGCTCTGCGCCAATCACGAACTCGCGGCTGTAAGGACGCTTCAGGTTCAAATCGATGCTTGATACCTCGCCGCCGAACGCTCGCAGCATTCTGCCGGCTTCACCCGGCTGGTATTGACGATCTCCGTTCAAGTCTTCCCACGTCCACTCGGTTCCACTCAGGCTGTTTGGGTTCTGGAAATCCAGATAACGAGCGTTCAAGCCGTGATGGAAGATGCCAAAGCCGGCTCGGAAGATAGTTCCGCACTGGAAAATTGCGTCTGATCTGGCGCGGCCGCAAAACGGTGAGACAGCCACGCCGATACGCGGTTCGATATCAAGCCAGCTGATCAGATCCTTCTGCTCCGGAAACGATCTCGCCTCGGCAAAAGGGCCTCCCGGGCGGGACTGTGCAGGCAACGAACCTGCAGTCGAATCGATGCGCAAACCAGAACGAAGACTGAGTCTGGAAATTGGACGCCAGGCATACTGGGCGAAGAGCGCCAGGTCCTCCACTTTCTGACGAGGATGAACCGGCGTGTTGTACTGGATGACCGACGAGGGGACCGTTTCCCCCCGTACCAAGGGGTTTGCCTCTAAATCCGCCGGGAGAAAACGAAGGCCTACCGCATCGACGGTGTCAATGACCGAGCGACTGTAGCCGCGACTCGCGTCGATACCGGCCAGGACTTGGCTGTATCCCCGGGTGTAACTCACATGAAACGCCGCTGAAAGCCTTGTCCGGATAGACTCGCTTTGAAACGGCGCAGCTCCCGACCGGAACTCCGTAAACAGGTCGAGGCCGCTCTGGCTCGGTCGGCTTGCGTCGTTGAAGGTGCCCTCCAGATGAGAGCGAGCCAAACCAACGCGCCCATCCAGGTGCAGCTCGGGATGCGGCGCCATTCGCCAGGCCCCCTGCAACACGTTAAAGGTGTCCTGACGCACAAGAGTCGACGAAACCGGAGTCCGAAAACTCGCTGGACTGTGACTGTCGCCCAACTGCTGGCCCGTCCAGCGGAAGCCTAACGACTGGAGGCCCGAGTCGCGACGAAAATCCAACAGGCCCGAGGCCAGGTCTCTTTGCTCGACTTCAGCAAATCGGGGGATTTTTAACCGGAGCTGACGACTGCTCACAGAACCGAGGTAAGCCCAACGGCTGCCACCGAGAGGGGAGCCCAGCTGGGCGTGCACCTGGTGGTCGGCCTTGATCTCACGGCTGCCGGTCGCTCCCTGTGACTTGAGCCGCTCCGTAAGGTTTGTCCAGCTGGTCGGACTGCCCTGGTAATACACTCGCATGTCGCCATGAAGTTGCCTCGATGCCTGCTCGCTGGTCACGCTGACCACACTGCCTCCGCCCGGCTCTTTGGCCCCATGGCCCCCCGTGGACACCTCCACTTCCTTCAGAAAATCGTAATCGGGATAGAAAAGCGGCGTTCCGCCGGTGTACGGGTCGGTTACATTCAGCCCGTTGAGATAAAAATGGTTTTGTGTCCAAGACCCTCCTCGGGCGCTGAACAGGGCAAAAGTCCCGCCATAAATACCTCCCACATCGATCCGATTGACCACACTCGCGGAATCCTGGTTCTCGAGCAGCGACCACAGATCCCTTCCGGTCGGGAACGAATCCATATGAGTCGAGGTGAAGAGGGAACCGTGCGAACTGGGGAACTGGTCGGAAACCAACCCTATGGCCCAGGGCCAGACCGCGGCGGGAACAACTGTGGCGGGAGCGACAAGCGCTGTATAAGCTGCAATCAAATTGACCTTCGCCGCGACCTCGTCGGCCGGTTGCGCCAGGTTCCTGCCTGACAAGGCGATCAGGACAAGAATCAGCACCCGTGTTTGTTCATTCGCAAGAGCTTTCGCTATCCAAATCACGGACTTCTGTATTTTGCGGTTTAAGTTCCGGGAATACAACAGGAGATCGGGCCGGGATGTACAATAGGCAAATGGACGATGCGGTCTCCTCGCTTCAGCAGACCATCACATCATGCCGCCTGTGCCCCCGGTTGGTCAGCTTTCGTGAAAAGGTAGCGGCAACAAAGCGAGCAGCTTACAGGGATTGGGAATACTGGGGAAAACCCGTTCCCTCGCTGGGCCAAAACGATGCCCGCCTACTGATCGTCGGTCTAGCGCCCGCCGCCCATGGGGGCAATCGGACTGGCCGGATTTTCACGGGCGACAGAAGCGGAGACTTCCTGTTCGAAACGCTTCATCGGTTCGGTTTTGCCAACCAGCCTTACAGTCGAGACCGCCATGATGGGCTGCAATTGATAGATTCTTACATTACTGCTGCCATTCACTGCGCTCCGCCCGACAACAAACCGCTTCCAGAGGAGTTACGGAACTGCCGCCGTTATCTTCGACAGGAGATGGTTCTGCTCGAGAACGTGCGGGTCATCGTAGTCTTGGGACGCATTGCATGGCAGGCCGTTCTCCAAGCGCGCCGGGAACTTGGCCGTCCGGTTCCTCGCCCTCTGCCGCCTTTCAGGCACGCCGCCTGTTCGCCCCTTGACGAGTCCACTGCCCTGATTTGCTCGTATCATCCAAGTCAACAGAACACTTCTACTGGAAAGCTGACTCGAGCAATGTTCGATGAAGTCTTTAGAAGGGCGCGCGAGCTGATAGAAGACAATAAGCATTGAAGGAGAGACGAAATGAATCCGATCCTGCTGCTTCCCCTTTTGCTCGCTTTCAGTTTCCAGGACAAGCCGACCGCGCCGGTGAACCAGGCGAAAGTCCTCGACCGACGGGATCTACCGCCTGATCTTAACCTGCCCTTCCAAGAAAACGGTTTCACGGTGGTTGCCCTCACTGTCGTGAATGGAGGAAGTGAACCTCTGGAGATTGATACGACCAAAATTCGTGTCCGGACAGCCAAGAACAAAGAAGTGAAGGTAGCAACTTCCTCGGAAGTTGTGCCAAAGATGGTCAAGTCTGGTGCGCGAGTGCCCAACTTAAGCGTCGGCGCTCCCCCTGTCTACTACCCCGGCTATGGCCGGCCTGGCTACGGGCGCCCTATTGAGCCAGGCGTCACCATAGGAAGCAGCGGCGGAGGCGTAGTGGACATCGGCCGGGTGGAGCGTCTGAAAGCCGTGATTGAGAAGTACGAGCTGAAAAACACCCACGTCCGGCCTGGAGAACACCTGGAAGCTTACCTCTATCTGAAGACCGACAAGCCAGCGCAGGAACTCAAGGGCACCAGGATTGCGCTAACGACCGAGGTAAGCCTCACCGTGGAATAAGCCCGGCAAACGCGGATCGAGGTGTCAGGACCGTGTTCCGTTGAAGGCCGAGCGCGGTTTGAACGAGAAGTAGCCGGAAACGCTTTCGTAGGTCAGGCGCGCCAGGCTTTTGTCCAGATACGAGCGAATCGAGACATAGCATTCATCGCACCTGTTCTGGCGAGTAAAGCTTTCGACCATTTCCGATCGTTTTTCCAACGGATAGCGATGAAACTGCATGGAGCAGGGCTGCAGATAACCCTTGCTCGTCACAACCAGGAAGCGCAAACCGGCTTTGCAGCCCGGAGCGCCCCCACGCCGGAAATAGTCCAGCGTGGCCTCGAGCGTAGTCTTGCTGTTCACGATCCAGTGGCTGTGATTCATTCGCTCCATCACCCGGCGTATCTGCTTTTCGAGTTCAGCCAGGTCGGCCGGGCTTTCGATGAAATAATCGCGACAGCCGGTTCGTCGGGGGGAATAGGCGCTGTAACTGACGTTGACACCCCATTCCCGGGCTTTGTCGGCTATCTCGTTGATGTGCGGCAAGTTGACCCGCGTAATACAGTTGTTGAGAACGATGTCATCGTGGCCGTAAGCGGCCAGCTTCGGAATCAGCTCCGACAAATGGGCATATAGCCCCGGAAAACCGCGAAAGTCATCATGCCGTTCATCGGGAAAATCCAGGCTGACCGAGAACTGATCGATACCCGCCTTCCGCAGACGGTGATAACGATCTTCGGTCATGAGCGACCAATTGGAGACGAGGATGGTGTAAGGTAATCCCGAGGGCAGCTTTATATTGCGGACGATCTCTTCGAGATCATCCCTCATCAGAGGCTCCCCGCCTGAAACCTGGACCACGCAAGGGCGCAGCTCCTGGACGAAGCGGCGATACTCGGCCGGCTTCAGGTCCTGAGACATATCACAGGCCCCGCCGTGATCGCAGTGTTTGCAAAAACAGGTGCAGGAGTCAGTGACTTCAAAGGACACTACTACTGGGCGTTCAGCAAACCAGTTTCCGACTCCCTGCCCGATAATCCTCAGCGATTCGGTGAAAGGAACTTTCCGCACGCGGCTTCACCTCTGATATCCCGGTTTTTCGGGGGAACTTGTACGATCACAACAACTTTCTGTTCGACACCATGCTCCAAACCGCTGGCGACGGCCGACATATTGACAGAAGCGATCCAGTTTTTCAAGCCGTAAATCCTTGATGGGGTAATCCGGCGTAACGTGTGACGAAAAAACCGGTGCGCTTGTTCGCGTAATCCGCGCCATCCGTACTATCCGCGAGGGATACCCACGGATAGTACGGATCGCGCGGATTGCGCGGATAAACCCGCATTCCGCGGCCTTCTCAGACGGGGATTAAGTAGACTGTTCCCATTATTGTTTGAGAAAATAGGGGGTTGGAGGAGGACAGTCGTTGCCGGCTTCGCAGACAATCACGCTAGGGCTCGTTCAGATGAGCTGCTCGGCTGACCCGGACGAAAACTTCCAGAAGGCAACAGACAAGATCCGGCAGGCAGCTCAGCAAGGCGCCCAGGTTATTTGCCTGCAGGAGCTGTTTCGGAGCCTGTACTTCTGCCAGACAGAGGATGTGGAGGCCTTCAACCTGGCCGAACCTATTCCGGGCCCGAGTTCCGAGGCGCTCGGCCGACTCTCCAAAGAACTTAACGTGGTGATTGTTGCCTCGCTCTTCGAAAAGCGAGCGCCGGGTCTGTACCACAATACCGCGGCAGTAATTGATCCTGTCGCAGGACTTGCGGGTAGATACCGGAAAATGCACATTCCCGACGACCCCTTTTACTACGAGAAGTTCTACTTCACACCCGGTGATCTCGGTTTTCAATCGCATCACACCGAGCCAGCCGAACTGGGGGTCTTGATCTGCTGGGACCAGTGGTTTCCGGAAGCTGCGCGGTTGACGGCACTGGCCGGCGCCGAGATCATTTTCTATCCCACGGCCATTGGATGGATCGACGGTGACACCGAGGGCGATCTGAAAACGGCTCAGCCGGAAGCTTGGCGGACCATCCAGCGGGCTCACGCGGTTGCCAATGGAGTCTTCGTGGCAGCTGTCAACCGGGTCGGCCGAGAAGGCAACTTGACCTTTTGGGGACAGTCCTTCGTTAGCGATCCATTCGGGCGAATTGTCGCCCAGGCTTCCGCGGACCAGGAGGAAATCCTGATCGTTCCCTGCGATCTCTCACTGATCGAGCAGACCCGTCGAAATTGGCCTTTCTTGCGCGACCGCCGCATCGATGCGTACAACGGTTTGGGCGTTCGCTTCCTCGATCGAATCTGAAAAATGAATCCTGACTGTCAGACCATGCCTGCACGACTCGGGTATGCCATGCCGGCCGAGTGGAGATCCCACGCGGCCACTTGGCTTGCCTGGCCCAAAGATCCAATCACCTGGCCCGACAGGGTGCCACAGGTCCAGGAGATTTTCCTGCAAATGATTAGCCTGCTGGCATTCCGGGAAAGGGTTGAACTGCTGGTCGATGATCAAGCGACCGAGGAAACCGTTCGAGAGGCCTTGAGTTCTCGATCTGTCAACTGGGCAAACCTTCGGTTTCACCGTTTCCCTACCGTTGACAGTTGGATCAGAGATTACGGCCCGAACTTTCTCCTCGACACCGAATCTCGCCTGGCTATGAATCACTGGGGATTCAACGCCTGGGGCGAAAAGTATGAAGAACTCAAAAGGGACGCAGATATACCACCAAGAATAGCTTCTTTTTTGGGCGTTCCTTGCTTCAAGCCGGGTATCGTCATGGAAGGCGGATCGATTGACGTCAACGGAGCAGGGATTTGTATGACGACCGAGCAGTGCCTTTTGAATCCTAACCGTAATCCGCACCTTTCGCGGGCTGAAATCGAGGAATACTTGTGCAATTACCTGGGAGTCAGCCAGATCCTCTGGCTCGGCCAGGGTATTGCCGGAGACGACACGGACGGCCACATCGACGACATTGCCCGGTTTGTCGCCCCCGATACGATCGTTTGCGCGCTGGAGGACGACCCTGCTGACGAGAACTATGAAGTGTTGCAAGACAACCTGCAAAGACTCCGAAAGGCGCGAGACCGGAACGGGAGACCTTTCAACCTTGTGGCACTCCCGATGCCCGGTCGGGTAGAAGGATCCGAAGGCCGCCTGCCGGCCAGCTACGCGAATTTTTACATTGCAAACGGGCTGGTTCTTGTCCCGGTGTTCGGACACCGCAACGACTCTCGGGCCTTGGAAGAGCTCAAGGGCCTTTTCCCCGACCGCCAAGTCGTCGGCATCCACTGTGAACCGCTGGTCTGGGGCTTGGGAACGCTGCATTGCGTGACACAGCAACAGCCCGGTTAAGATTTCAAGGATCGTCCTTGGAGTCCTTTGACTGATATCAAAATCATGAAACGTCGGAGGATCTGAAATGTCGGATAAACTGAAGTCGGCTTGGGAAATCGCGCTTGAAAAGCTGAATGCCCAGGAAGCGGCCCCTGTCGAGAAACTCTCCGAAGACCAGAAGGCGGCAATAGCGGAGATCAGGAAGCGATTTAAAGCGAAGATCGCCGAGGCGGAGATTGGAGCCGAGTCGCGAATCAAGCGGGCGGTTCAGACCGGGGCTTTCGATCAAATTGAACAAATTCGGCAGGAGCTTGTTCAAGAGCGAAACAGGTTGAACCGGGAGATGGAAGCGGAAGTCGAAAAGGTCAGATCAGGCTGAGCTGGGGAAGGATGCTGACCTTTCCTGATCGGCTCGTTTTA